>CAISYX010000041.1 GCA_903889815.1 uncultured Gammaproteobacteria bacterium | reverse complement strand
GGCGGTAGGTATCTCCGCCGTCGGTCAGGTCCACGGCATCAAGCCGGTGCAGGCTGCCACTGCGCACGGCGCGCTCGGGAATCTGGTCGGTGGAATCCCAGGTGTTGTCGAAGGTCTGTGCGGTGAGGCTCCAGATCTGGTCACCGGTTTCCTGGTGGTATTTCACCAGCGCGTTGCGCTTGTCCAGATTCTGCGCGTGTTTCCAGGGGCCGTCATAGCCGGTGAGCGCCGCTGCCGCTGTGATGGTGCCGGCAAAGGCCTCAAAGGACTGCGCGCCGAAGAGCCGTTGATAGGCATCCTGCCCGGCGGTCAGCGTGACGTTCGCCTGGTCAAGCCTGTCCACATAGGTGAACTCCGAGGAGCCGGCAGTGCCGAAGTCGCCGATCTCGGCGTAGTACGGCCCCTTGCGGTATTCCAGGTGATCCACCAGTTCGGGCATCAGAAAGTTCAGGTCGGCATAGCCCTGGCCGTGGGCATGGGAGGGCATGTTGACGGGCAGGCCATCCACCTTCAGGGCCAGGTCGGTGCCGTGGTCCAGATTGAAGCCGCGCAGGAAGTACTGATTGCCCTTGCCTTCGCCGCTGTGTTGCGTGGCGATCAGGCCGGGCACCAGCTCCAGCAGCTCGGCGGGGCGGGAGAGGGGCCGCTGCTGCAGCTGTGCGCCGAAGACATAGCCCTCGGTGGCGGACAGCGGATTGCCCGTCAGCACCTTGTCGCTGCCGTAGACGGTAATCTCCTCGATGGTGTTGCCGGTGATGCCGGCAGCCTGTGCGCTGCCGGAGATGGCGACAGCGATGGCGGCTGCCAGAACGCGTATTCTCATGGGCCGGTCTCCTGGTTTGTTTGGAATTCTTCGTGTGCTATCTTCGCCGCCAGGCTGTGTCACTGAGGGAGCCGGCAGCACTGGGCGCAGAGTCTAAGCGCGGGGGTTCCGGCACCGGTATAAATGCCCGCATCGGCGCCGCATATTATTTGCAAGCCATTGAAATAATTAAACTAAAAAGGATGCAAAAGGGCCGCGTGGCAATCGGTTTTCAACACGCTGCACAGCACAACAAGATGATCAAGAAACGTTCTTCATCGAATATGTTGCCCAACACGCTGGGCGAACTGGAGCTGGGTGTGCTGGAAGCCCTCTGGCAGGAGCCGCATCTGGATGCCAAGGCCATCTGCCAGCGCATTCCCGCCATCCGCCAGCCGTCCCTGAGTACGGTGCAATCCACACTGGAGCGCCTGCACCGCAAGGAACTGGTGTCCCGCAGCAAGAACGGCCATGCCTATACCTATTCGCCGCGCGTCACCCGCTCCAATCTGCTGGGCCGCCTGATGGGGGATATCATTCACCTGCTGCATGACGGCAAGCTCGAGACAATTCTGAGCAGCTTCGTGAATGTGGCGGCTGACCTGGACGACAAGTCGCTGGCAGACCTGGAAGCGCTGATCGCCCGCAAGAAGCAGGACATGGGAGCACCGAAATGATCAATGCGATCGGCAGCTTTGCGACTATCTGGCTGGCCCTGTGGCTCGTGCTCAGCGTGCTGTTCGTCCTGGCTTACCCTGTATTGCGGCCTTCCCTGTTGACACTGCATCCCCGCTACGGCAGCACCTTGCTGCTGGCCTACTGGATACTGCCCTTTGCGGCGGCGCTGCTCAGCACTGCGTTTCTGTTCCTGCCAACGGCCGAGAATCTGCTGGTGGATGCCCACTGCCATGTGGACTGCGACAGTCACGCGCCGCTGATTGACTCTGCCGGCCTGGCGCTGTTTGGCGTGGCCGTGGGCGCGCTGGTGGTGCTGGTGCTGCTGCTGCGCTACGTCACGACGCTGCGCAAGTCCCGTCAGCTGCATGCGCAGTTCGACTACCTCGGCAAACGCCGTGGCGCCTGGTTCGAAATGGACTCGGAGTGTCCACTGGTGTTCACCCTGGGCTGGTGGCGGCCACGCATTTACCTGAGCAGCGGCCTGCGCCGTGCCTGCAGTGCTGACGATCTGGCCATCATCCTGCTGCATGAACGCGCCCATCAGCAGCGGCGCGATAATCTGCGTCTGCTGGTGGCACGCCTGTGCTGCGCCATCCTGCCGGGGCCCCTGGCCCGCCGCGTGTTGAGTGACCTGCAGGTGGTCACGGAAGAAGCCTGCGATTTCCGGGCTGCCGAACGCTTCGGGGCGGTAGCGGTGGCCGAAACCCTGCTCAAGGTCAAGCGGCTGCTGATGGTGCAGCCCGCCAACCTGCCCCAGGACGCGATGGCCTTTGCCGAGCGCGATGTGGAAACCCGCATCAAGGCCTTGCTGCGCGCCTCCTCGCGCGTATCGCTGCACACCTGGCAGCTGGGCTTGCTCCTGCTGGGAGGTGCGCTGGCCCTCGTCCTGATGGTGGGTCCACTGCACCACGGTTCCGAGTGGGTCATCTCCCAACTCAGCGCACCTGGCACTCATCTGCATTGAGCGGGAACGAAAGCGTGCTTTGTGACTCCAACGGGAGGACACTGTGAAGTGTCTGTTGCAGGTTTCACAGGAATTCTGACGTATGAAATTGTCATCTTTTACCTTCCCTGGTCTTCCCCGTGCTCTCGCCTCTGGCCTCCTGTTGCTGGGTGCCGCTGCACCTCTGCACGCGCAATCCGATGACCCCACTGGCGGGCGCCTGCGCCTGCCGGACATGCCGGCGATCACCGAAACATCTGCCTGGAGCTGGCTGGAAACGCGGCGCGACACTGTCTCACGCAATGTCTCCGGTATCGGTCGCGGTCTGGATGACTGGCTTGCGGGGGACAGCGTGGGCGATCGCAGCAATCAGAGTTACCTGCGCGTAAAGCTCAACCAGCAGGTCAGCGAAAATGGCGACTATCACTCCACGGCGCGCATCAGCGGCCGGATCGATCTGCCCCGGGCCACGGAACGCTGGAAACTGATCTTCGAGTCGGAACAGTCGGAAACCGATTCCCTGCGTGATCAGCGCCTGAGCAACATCCGCCCTTCGGAAGTCTCCGGGGGCTTCAGTTACGAGTTGCCGGAGCGCAATGGCCTGCGTTTTACTCACGACATCGGGGTCAAGGGGCGCATCCCTCTGGACCCCTTCTACCGGTTCCGCACACGCTACGGACATGATCTGAATGACACCTGGTATTTCGGCGCCGACAACAAGCTCTGGTACTACCATGCGGACGGCTGGGGACAGGATTCCCGCATCTATTTCAGCCGCCCGCTGACTGAAACCATGTTCCTGCGCATTGATACGGAAGTGGATTACAAGGACCGCTACAACCAGTTCGAGTATGCCCAGACGGTGTCTGTGCATCAGTCGCTGGGCGAGCGCGAGACGCTGACCTATGAGGCGGGCGTGATCGGCGCCAGTCAACCGAACCCGCGGGTGGACAACTACTACCTGCAGACCGTCTATCGCAAAGCCATCTATGAAGACTGGCTGGTGATGGAACTGGTGCCGCAACTGATCATGGCCCGCGATGAGAGCTGGGATCCGGAGCCGCGCTTCCAGTTCAACCTCGAAGTGTACTTCTTCGACTTCTGAGTCCAGTTACTGTAGCGCGGCAGCTTGCAAAGGCAGGCGCAGCCACGGGCCTTCCACGGCTTCCTGCGCTATGCCTCGCTGACTGTAGTCACACACGCCCTCTGCAAACACCTCTTCCAGCGTGGCCCACTCGGCGGCGCTGAATTCCAGCGGATAATCGGTCCGCTGCAGCGGCTTCAACGCGCAGACGATGGCGTCGTCCGCCAGGGTGGCCCCCGCTGCCAGGCGCGGGTTCGTGTGTGTGGGGAACAGGGTGTTGCATTGCCCGGGCGACGCGAACTCCAGCGCTTCATCGATGCGCCCGCCCTCCGGCGTCCAGCAACCGTCCACTGCGGCAGCCGGTCTGGCCCGTTCGACACGGGTCAGCAGCGGCGCTTCGCTGGTGTCAGCCTGCAGCGTATCCAGCCAGAGGGTCATCGTGTCCAGCGCCAGCGCACTGACCAGCGTACCCGTCTCAGCTCCGGAATAAAGCCAGATCACCTGATTCGCGGCACTGCCATTGGCCTTGCGCAGCCGTTCGCGGATCTGCAGGTCACGCAGGCGGTCATGGATATCGCCCGCCCGGTCGGTGTAGGGACGGTGCTGAAGGATGGGGATGCTGGCCAGCGCTCCGGCGCCACTGTTGATGCGTCCGCTGCGGTAAGCAAGGGCAACGCCTTCACGCTGTGCCGTCGTGCGCATGGAGACGGGTTTGCCGTCGCGATCATAGCCGCCGATGCCGGCGTTCAGGTCCACGAATGCGGCAGGACTGATGATCCCGGCCAGCAGGGCCTGCAGGCCATACTGCACGCCCGTATTGTCCAGCACCTGGTGGGCAAAGCCAGTGGCCGGATCACGGCCCACGCTGGCGACATTGGTGTCATGCAAGGTACAGCGCGCGCCGGCAGGGTTGCGGGTGGGGTGATAGACCAGCGCCTCGTCGATGCCGCAGCCCGCATCAGCCACGATTACATCGAGATAGCTGGGCTCCCATGCGGCACAGGTCCCTGGCGCAAAGCCTTCCACGGCCTGCCTCTGCGCTTCAGTCCAGGGCGTCGTGGCGCTGTCGAAAAAGCGGGCCAGCAGGCGGCAGTCGGTGACGCCGGGGAGCACGCTGAACGAGTCGGGAAAACTCATCGAGGGCAGCAGCCCGTCCAGCAGCCCCGGGTAGTTCTGCGCGATCAGCAACTGCTGAATGGCCCCGCCCGAGGCACCGTTGCCCAAGGTCCAGACCGGCAGGCCGTACTGTTCGATGAAATGCTCCTTGAGCATCATCAGGGTTTCGGCCGACAGCGCATCGTTGCACTGATGTCCCATCATGTTGAAGGAGGACACCACATGCGCGAATCCTTTGCCCAGCACCAGGGCGTCCAGCGCGCTGTCGGGCGTGCGTGAGCCCTGGCTGTACTGCGTGCCGCAGCCGCCTCCGAAGCTGAACACCAGGCGCTGGTTCCAGCTGCGAATGTCGTCCCATTCGCCGTAAGTGCGCTGCGGATCGTCGAGCACCGCGATGTGGTAAAGCGCCCGGTTGCGGGTTCCCGACTCCAGGCGCACCACGAAGGGCAGGCGCGCGCCGGGACGAAACTCCGTCCAGGCCAGATCGTCGGGGTAGGGCGCGGTAACGTCAGTGATCTGGATGAAAGCGCCGGCGGTATTGCGATAGAAGTAGCGCGTCTGCGTGACGGTGGAGCAGTCGGCGTCAAGCGGCTCGCCAAAGCCTTCTGCGGCGGCTGTGCAGAGGAAAGGCTGCAGGTGCGGCCCCGACACTATCGGGCCAGTGGATGGGTGATTCACCAGCGTAATCTGCGTGCGGGTGCTGCCAGCGGCGTCGGCGGCGAGCAGCACGTTGGGGCCATCCGTCAGGCCGCTCACCAGTGCGCGGAGGCTGTCATCCACCGGGTCCACCGCGAACAGTCCGGTAATGTCGCTTCCTTCCAGGGTCACCTGCACGGTACTCAGAGGCAGACCAGTGGCAGTGATGCGGATCAGCGCGTCGCCACCCGACACCATGTCGGGCCGGCCGGAGAGCACGGCAATGCTAAGGGATTGAGCAGGGGTGACGGGTTCGGGAGGAGCGTCGGGGCCACAGGCCACGAGTACGGACAGGAATAGTGCACAGCACGACAGGGAGCGGGACATGCGGGACTCCAGACGAAACGCCGCGCCGGGGAAGTCCCGGCGCGGAGATGGCCCTACATAGAGTAGCCCTTCTCGTCGTGGTCGGATATGTCCAGACCCATCTGCTCCTCGTCGGCGGTTACCCACAGACCGGAAGTCAGGGCCGAGACAACTTTCAGGAGGATAATGGTTACGACGGCTGTGTAGACGCCGGTGGCCACTATTCCTATCACCTGCACCACAAGTTGCGAGCCCATGGTCATTCCTTCTGCGTAGCCATTGCCACTGAACACGCCCAGATTCTGGGATACCAGAATTCCAGCGAGGAAGGTGCCTAGAATGCCGCCGACGCCATGTACCGGAAACACGTCCAGAGAGTCGTCAATCTTCACTTTGCGCTTGAGATAGTAGGTGGCAGCGAAGCAGATCGCGCCGCCCATGATGCCGATCAGCAGCCCGCCTGCAGCGCCCACTGAACCCGAGGCTGGCGTGATGGTGGCAAGTCCCGCCACCATGCCGGTGACCGCGCCCAGGCCGCTGGGCTTGCCGTGCCGCACCCATTCGATGGTCATCCATGTCAGTGCGCCTGCTGCAGCCGAGATGTGGGTGGCCAGCAGCGCCATGCCGGCACTGCCGTTGGCGGCCAGTGCACTGCCGGCGTTGAAGCCGAACCAGCCTACCCAGAGCATGCCCGCGCCAGTGATGGTCATGGTCAGGTTGTGCGGCATCATCGGCGTTACAAGAAAGCCCTGGCGCTTGCCCAGCATCACTGCCGTGATGACAGCGGCCACGCCTGCGGTGACGTGCACTACTGTTCCGCCCGCGAAGTCGATCAGCCCCATCTGGAACAACCAGCCGTGCTCAGCCCACACCCAGTGGCAGACCGGGAAGTAAACGAACACTGACCAAAGTCCGCTGAACATCAGCATGGAAGAGAACTTCATGCGCTCGGCGAAGGCACCGACAATCAGCGCTGGCGTGATGATGGCAAAGGTCATCTGAAAGGCGATGAACAGTGATTCGGGAATGTTTCCCCACACAGACTCTCTGGTAACGCCGTTCAGGAAAACTTTGTCGAGACCGCCCCAGAATCCGCTTTCGGCCGGACCGAAGGCGATGCTGTAGCCTGCGACCAGCCAGATGACGGAGATCAGTGCTGTAATGGCGAAGCACTGCATGAGTATCGACAGTACGTTCTTGGCACGCACCAGTCCGGCGTAGAAGAGCGACAGTCCCGGAATGGTCATGAACAGCACCAGGGCTGTGGCCGTGAGGATCCAGGCGGTGTTGGCACCGTCAATGTCCCCTTCGGCGGCAAAGGCTGCTGCGGGTAGCGCCGCAGCCAGCAGGCAGAAAGTGCGGGTAAGTATGCTTTTTGTTGTTGTCATGCTGTATGTCCTTAAAGCGCGTCGTTGCCGGTTTCCCCGGTCCGGATGCGAATGCTTTGTTCGAGGGGAGTGACGAAGATCTTGCCATCGCCGATCTGGCCAGTGTTGGCGGCCTTGCAGATGGCTTCAATGGCAGGCTCCACCAGTTCGTCGGAGACCGCAATTTCAATCTTGGCTTTGGGCAGGAAGTCGATGACATATTCGGCACCCCGGTACAGCTCGGTGTGGCCCTTCTGTCTGCCGAATCCCTTCACTTCTGTAACGGTCATGCCGTTCACGCCGAGTTCCTGCAGTGCTTCACGGACATCGTCGGATTTGAAGGGCTTGATAATCGCGGTGATGAGCTTCATTGGTGTGTCTCCAGCATCGTTGTGTTGGCCTGCAAGTAGTCTGCGGCGCCATGGTCCAGGCCCGCAGACTTTAGCATGGCGCACAGGTCAGCACCAACCCCGTGCGGCCGCACCAAAGCAGACGGCGCATATGCACCATATTGATGCACAAGCGCTGTTCGCAGGGCTCATGCGGCAGACAGTTTTGCCTGCTGCAGCACTGATCACCTGGTAGAGGCCGCAGCAGAGGAACAGAATGAAACACAGGGCGATACCCCACCACCCCTGCAGCTACGCCCACCGTCAGGCTTTGGGCAAACCGCAGTGCACCAAATACGAGCAGCGAAAGTCCCTGTTCTTCCCAGCAAGGCAGCACCAGCCACGTCACATGAAAGGTGCACAGGGTGTACAGCGGTATCACGAAGAAAGTCTGTCGCAGGACTTTGTCACCCTTCATCAACTGCACGTAACTGTCCGCGCACACCAGCCAGACATACCCGGCGCCGTGCGCGACACTGCCGATCAGCAGCACGGTGTGGCGTTAAACGGATTTTTTTCAGACACAGGTCGCCCCCTGCACAGCCCCTCTGGGCCGCACATCTTTTTTCGACAGGCCAAAAAAAAGCCTCTGAGTTCG
>CAISYX010000040.1 GCA_903889815.1 uncultured Gammaproteobacteria bacterium | reverse complement strand
TCTGGCGATCGTCGGGGCGATCTTCAATGAGGGCTTGGGGCGCTTGGAGGCGTGGTTGCTGCGCTGGCGCTAATGCCGCTGGTGGGAGGGTGGTCCCTTACAGGGCCACACCTCTCACACCTCTCATGCCTTCTGGCCTTGCATCAGCACTGAGTCGATGGCGTCCAGGTATTTCTGGATCACGATCGATTCGTCGAACTCCAACGAGACCTTCTGCCGTCCCCGCAGGCCCATGGCTTCGCGCTCAGACGGAGGCATCTTGCAAATTTTCTCCATCTTCTCTGCAAGGTCGGCGGCATCTTTGACCCTGCAAAGATAGCCATTCGCATCGTCGTCAACCACTTCCCGGCAGCCCACTGAGTCGGTAGTAACGATCGGGCGAGCCATTGCTGCGGCCTCCAGCAGACTCCGTGGTGTTCCCTCTCGGTAGTAGGACGGGAGAACTATGCAATCGGCCTGTTCAATCTCCTTGCGTACATCCTCACTAGCACCCAGGTACCGGATCGCACCCTCAGCAATCCAATCGTTCATCTGCTCCTTCGAAATGGCGGCAGGGTTCTGGACATCCAGAAATCCGAGCAGGCAAAACTCAGCGGCCACGCCTTTCCGCTGCAGGATACGTGCTGCTTCCACATACTCACCTACTCCTTTGTCCCATAGCATGCGCGCGACCAAAAGGAATTGGACTCGGGTTCCTCCGGGAAAGGGTGAGGGCAGGAAGTGCGCCAGGTCGATACCAGACCCCGGCAGCAAGTCCGTCTTGCGTGCAGAGACCAGCCGCCCGGCGATGAACAGTTGGCGATCATCGTCGTTCTGGAAGAAAACTTTTGCAGAGCCCGAAAGGGCCAGGCGATAGAGCTGGCGGACGATGCGGGTGATCCAGCCCTCGGTAGCGAATACCGCACCGAGACCGGCAATGTTGTTGATGACGGGAACGCCCAACATCCGTGCCGCCAAGGACCCGTAGACATTCGGCTTGACGGTATAGCCCAGGAACACATCAGGCCGCTCGCGCCGCAGGACCTGGATGAATCGCCACAAAAGCATGGCATCTCGCAGCGGGTGGGTGCCCTGGTTGTCCATCGGCAAGGGCAGATACCGGCAGCCCAGGGCTTGCAGGCGCCGTGCATAGTCGTCCTCGGGGGCGACCGCCACCACCTCGTGACCGGCTGCCACCAGGGACCGGATCAGCCCCTGCCTGAAGTTCACCAGGTTCCAGGCCGAATTGACCGCAATCATCACCTTGGGCATCAGGCGCTTTGTTCTTCGAGCCAGGCCTGAAACATCAGGACGTCCCACAGCAGGTACTGCCAGTTGCCCTGCCCAGCGAGATGGGCCTGCCACTTGGCGCGTATTGGCGCTGGATTGAAGTAACCCTCTCTGCGCAACCTGGATTCATCAAGCAGCGTCTCGGCCCAGTCCCGGAGCGGGCCGCGTAGCCAGGCGTCAATTGGCACACCAAACCCCATCTTGGGGCGCTCGACCAAGTCTTTGGGTACATGCCGGTAAAGCACCTGCCTCAGTGCCCACTTGCCAACGCCGTCGCGCAGCTTCATGGACTGCGGAATACGCCAGGCGAACTCGACGACGCGGTGGTCGAGGAACGGCACCCGCCCCTCTAGCGAGACACCCATGGCGGCTCGATCGACCTTGACCAGGATGTCATCAGGCAGGTAGGTGAGTGCGTCCATGGCCATCATGCGCTGTATGTCGTCGAGGCCAGGCAGTGGCTGGGGGTTGCCTCGCAGGCAGGTGGCCGGCTCATGGCCGTTGATGACCAGCCCTTCTGGTTCCCAATGCGTCACCAACCGAAGGTACAGGTCGTCAAGGCTGTCCAGCGCCAGAACGCCAGCGGCCTTGTGCAGTTTGTCGCCGATATTCGCGTGCCGCAGCGACCGAGGCCCCAAGCTCTGGAAGGGCCGCAGAATTCGGCTCCAGGCCTGGGGCGGCAGCGTGCGGATGCCAGCTGCCGCGAGGGACCGCAGGCGCCGCGGAATCTGCGACATATTGCCCCACAGATTGCTTGCCAAGAGGTAGCGGTTGTAGCCGCCGAAAAGCTCATCGCCCGCGTCACCCGAGAGGGAAACCGTTACCTTCTGGCGGGCCAATTGAGAGACGAGAAATGTTGGAATTTGCGAGGAGTCGGCAAATGGCTCGCAGTACAGCCCGGGAAGCTTGGGGATGACATCCAGCGCCTGCTGCGGCGTGATGTACAGCTCTGTGTGATCTGTTCCCAGATGACGCGCCACCGCCTTGGCGTGAACCGCCTCGTTGTAGCCCTCTTCGTTGAATCCGATGGTGAAAGTCTTGACCGGCCGGTCCGACTGGGCCTGCATGAGGGCCACGACTGTCGAGGAGTCGATGCCGCCTGAGAGGAAGGCGCCAAGCGGAACGTCGGCCACCATCTGCTGGCCGACTGCCGATTTGAGAAGGGCCTCCAGTTGGTCAACCACCTCCTGCGGAGAACCCTGAAGCGGCGAACGACAGCCGTTCACCGAAACATCTGCCAATGACCAGTAGGTGTCTATCGCCGGATCCCGGCGGGCCAGGGATACCGTGAGAAGGGTGCCGGCGGGAAGTTTGTGAATGCCTCGGTAGATGGAGTGCGGAGCGGGGATGTAGTTGTGGCGCATCAACAGCGACAAGGCGTCGCGGTCAATTTCTGCCGAGAACACCGGATGCGCCTTGAGCGCCTTCAACTCCGACCCAAAGAGAAAGTGCGCACTGTTGCCCGAACCCTGCCAGCCGTAATAGAGCGGCTTTTCTCCAAGGCGATCCCGGCCCAGGGTGAGCGTTCGGGTCTTCCGGTCCCACAAGGCAAAAGCGAACATGCCGATGCAGCGTTCGATCGTGGCCTTGACTCCCCAGGCGGCAAAACCTGCCAGCAGGGTTTCGGTATCCGAATGGCCACGCCACGAGGCCCCTATGGCGCCAGACGATCCGTCTTTATTCAGTTCGGCACGCAGATCCAGGTGGTTGTAGATCTCGCCGTTGAAGGCGATGACATAGCGCCCCGTGGGGCAAGCCATGGGTTGATGGCCGGCGGGCGAGAGGTCGAGAATGGACAGTCGCCTGTGGGCG
>CAISYX010000039.1 GCA_903889815.1 uncultured Gammaproteobacteria bacterium | reverse complement strand
CTGAGTGAGGAGGAACGCATCCGCTACGACCGCCCCACCTGGCATTACATCGACGGCGCATGGCTGCGTGGCGCTGGCGTGCAGGGCAATGTCTACGTTGGCGTTGATCCGCAGCCCGCCATTGTGGGAGCGCCCCCCGGCCAGACCACAGTCGAGCGCGATATCGACAATGTCGTGCTGGCGCTGGAGTACAACACCAAGCTTCTGAATGATGCGTCCCAGCCCCCGGCTGCGCGCGCCGTTGCGCTTTGCTGGGTGCTGCACCTGGCGGGCGACATCCATCAGCCTCTGCACTCCGGCGCGCTGGTCTCCACCACCCTGTTCCAGTCGGGAGACCGCGGCGGCAATGGCATCCCCACCCGCAATGGCAACCTGCATTCCGAGTGGGACGAGGCCCTGCGCAACCAGGCCTTTGAAGACACCCTGCGGCGCATGGTGGTCACGGCACAGCAGGCAGATCTGCGTAGCCTGTCGCTGGAACCCACCCAGTGGCTGCAGGAAAGCCGGGTACTGCTGCGCGACTTTGTGTACCCCGATGAAATCAAGGCAGCCGTGTTGCGCAGCGAGCGCCTGACGACACGCATGGAAGGCATCGTGATTGATGCCGACTACCAGAGCCGCATGCAGGCCATCTCCGAGGACCGTGTCACTCTGGCCGCGATGCGCATGATCATGGTGCTGGGCGGGCCGGAGGAGCGGCCGTTCGCTCCCCTGACGGAACCCCTGGAAAGAGAGACGGACGGCTTGTCGCCACTCCCTTCTCCCGTGAACTGACAGCCGCTTTTCGGCGTATGACACAGGCCTCTCTGCGCGGTTGTGGTGCTCGGGGGTCTTGACTGACAATAGCCCGCAACCAGACACCCCTCAGACACGAGCTCGCCATCGCCATGACTATCGCCACAGCCTCGTCACATGCTTCACCTCAACCGGACACTCCTGCGCTGTCGCGCTACCGCCGCATGGCCTGGATAACCCTGGCTGCGCTGTATTTTCTGATCATGGTGGGCGCCAGCGTGCGTGCCTCCGGCGCCGGCATGGGCTGCCCCGACTGGCCAACCTGCTTCGGCAGCTGGATACCGCCCACAAGCGTCGAACAGCTGCCGGCCAATTACCAGGAAATCTACGCCGACCTGGGTTATGCCGAGACGGAATTCAATGTGGTGAAAACCTGGACGGAATATCTGAACCGGCTCACGGGCGTGACGATTGGCTTCATGATTCTGCTGACTGCGATCTATTCGTGGTCGGTGCGGGCGCACGACAAATCCATCCTCACCGCCTCCGTGGCGGCGTTCCTAATGGTGGGCTTTCAGGGCTGGCTGGGGTCACGGGTGGTGGCGTCCAATCTGCAACCGGGCATGATCACGCTGCACATGCTGATGGCACTCGCCATTGTCGGCACACTGCTGTTCGCCGTGGCCAGAGCACGACGGGGCATCATGATGGCGGAGTCCATCGCCAGCATCGACCCGCGCTTCGAGAAGTGGCTGTATATCGTGATGGGGCTGACGGTGCTGCAGGTGGCCATGGGCACGCAGGTCAGGGAGATGGTGGACTATCTCAACCATCAGCAGGGCACTGAGCGTTCGGCCTGGGTGGCGGCCCTGCCCTGGTTCTTTTACGTGCACCGCAGCTTCTCGGCCGTCGTGCTGTTCGCGAACCTGTGGCTGGGCTGGCTGCTGCTGCGCTCGCTGGGCTGGCAACATGCGCTGACGCGGATGACTGCAGCGATGATTGGCGTCATCGTGCTGTCGGTGGTCACTGGCGCGACACTTGGCCATCTGGGCATGCCGGCGTTTGTGCAGCCGCTGCATCTGGTAGGGGCGTCGTTGCTGTTCGGCCTGCAATTTCTGATCTGGATGAGCTATGGCCACGCGCGGGCGGCCGGGGCGGAGGTCGGGGTGGCGCGGGCCTGATCGTGCGCTGAATCCGGTTCAGGACGGTCGTGCGTGGCCATGGCGCATGTATGGCGGAGCAGGTCGACGGGGCGGGAGCGCGCATTCAAGGCAGATTGCTCCCGAACTCACTATCCCAAGCAATACTGAAATCCTGCAACACAGAGCCATCCGTCAGGAGATTCCAGTCTTTGTGATAGACAAAGCTTTCGAGCACATACTTAAATAGCGAACTCACAACAACTAGAAACACCCAAGGCGCCCTCCCATGAAGACGATTTTCCGCGCAGGTCCTTGCGGCATTGCGCTGCTGGCCTTTTCCGCAGCGCTCGGCGCACAGACACCAAGCAGTACTGACAACACGCTGACTTACCCTGCCGCCTATTTCGCCGAGTTCGGTTCCGTGTCGGTCAATGACATGCTCAACCGCATCCCCGGAATAGATCTCGCCCTTGGCGGCAACCAAGTGCCAAGCGTCAACAACGCCAATGACCGCGGACTCGGCGCAGAAGGCCAGATCATGGTCAACGGCAAACGTCTGGCCGGCAAGGCCAACGAGACCCGCGCACAACTGGACCGCATCGCCGCCAGTCAGGTGGCCTACATCGAGATCATCCGCGGCACCTCGGGCGCTCTCGACGTGCGCAGCAGCGGCCAGCTCGTGAACATCGTCCTTCTGGAAGAGCAGAGCGAAGCAGCACTTTCTGTCGAAGCGGGCATGGCCCGTTACCGCGACGCTACCGTGGAACCCCTCGGATCACTGTCCTACAGCGGGCAGGCCGGCAGCCTGCAGTATCTGTTCAGCGCCAGTGTCGCGTCGGCCTACCAGATGCAGCACAGCGAAGAGCTAAGCGTACTGGCCAATGGCATCTACAACGAAACGCGCGTGTTTGACCGTCAGCGCGAACAGACCAACAAGACACTCAACACCAACCTGGTCTATCAGCTGACGCCGGCGGACAGGGTGGCGCTGAATGGTCTGGTGGCGCAAAGCCATCCGCCGGCGACCCTGCTGCGCACCATTACTGATCTGAAAAGTGTGCCGAACCGCCAGACCTTCGAGCGCGAACACCTGCCCGCCACGACCGAGAACTGGGAAGTCGGCGGTGATTATGAGCACATATTCAGCGGCGGAGATCGTTTCAAAGCGCTGTTCATCGTCAATGAACGCAACATTGACTCTGTCCGAGAACGCTTTGTCTCCGCAGGGATCGGGCTGCCGGAGACCAAGAATTTGTACCTGCAGTCGGACAGCCGCTACGCGGAACGCATTCTGCGTAGCTCGCACACCCTTGCTCTGCGTGAGGGGCAGACCCTGGAGCTGGGTCTGGAACACGCACGCACCTTGCAGGACTCTGGACTGCTGCTGGGGGGGCGAGGGCCGGGCGTGGCCTCCCCACGCCACGGAGGGCTGACACCGGTCACCGTGCCCAACGCCTTCTCGGCAGTTGAAGAAGTGCGCAGTGAAGGCTTTGCCGTGCACAACTGGCAGGTGTCCCCGCGCCTTAGCATGGAAAGCAGCCTGCTGTACGAAGTGTCGGAAATCTCCCAGTCGGGAGACGTCAACAAGTCGCGTGACTTTGACTTCGTCAAACCAAAACTGGATTTGCGGTTCAATGCCAGCCCCCGAATGCAGTGGCGCATGTCGGTGGAAAAGGATGTTTCCCAACTTAGCTTTGCGGACTTCTCTGCCAATTTGAATTCTCAGGACGAGGACAGAGACACGCTGGAGGGGAACCCGGACTTGATACAGGAGGAGTCATGGCGGTACAACGCCAACCTCGACTACCGTCTGCCGGACGACGGGGGCGTGCTCAGCGCACGCCTGTTCTATTACGACGTCAGCAACGCCATAGGACGCATCGATGTCTCGCCCAATCCACAAACACTGGTCAGTGCCAACGGCAATGTGGGGGATGGAGAAATCTTCGGCCTCTACATGAACGCCAGCGTGCGGCTGGGCAGGTTCGGGCTGCCCCAGGCCGTGCTGAACCTCGGCCTGAATCTGGAAGATGCTCACATCTACGACCCGCTGGTTGCGAAAACCCGCACCATCATTCCCATTGACCGCGGCAGCTTCCGTATCGCGTTTCGCCACGACCTGACGCAGTACAATGCCAGTTACGGCTTCACATATCAGGACGGCATCGGCGGCGTTGGCGGTACAGGCGGCAACCGCGTCCGTTATGACATCGATACCGTGCTGTTCTACGGCATAGGCAAAGTGCGCACCGAACTGGTGGCGTTCGCCGAGAAAACGGCCTTCGACAACCTGACTTTTCGCCTGGAGCTCAACAATGCGCTGGACACCCGCACCTGCTTTGAACGCAAGCGCTATAACGGCTATCTGCGGAATGGCAACCTGCGGGAAATCGAGCGCAGTTGCAGCACGACAGGCGCCCAGGTGCAGCTGAAAGTCCGCACAACCTTCTGACCTGTGGGAGCGGGGGTACAGCGCCAGCCGAGGACACTGCGCCACGAATCTGCTACGCCGCAGCCCGCTGCTGCGAGCGTGGCGCTGCAGCTCAAGCACGCGGAGGGCGGGGCGAGGCACTGAGAGCTTGCCGCGACGACAGCGCCAGGTCGGAGGGGCGGGCGCTTTGCTTCAGGACACGCCGTGAACCCATCCATGG
>CAISYX010000038.1 GCA_903889815.1 uncultured Gammaproteobacteria bacterium | reverse complement strand
CTCGAACAGCTTCGCAGAGCGCGACCGGATTCTCACCACTGACTCCCAGACGGGCTTGCCCAACAGGAACGGTTTCATCGAGCGCTTGGCGATCATGTTGGCGTCGCCGCAATATGCAGCGCGCCCGTTTTTCCTGATCAAGTTTCGGCTCAAGGGTTTCCAGCGTTCGATTGCCCTGCTCGATCAGTCGAGGCGTGACCATGTCATGAACAATCTGGGAACGCGCCTGGAAGCCTTGGTCGGGTCGCAGGGAATGATCGGCCGCACGGGTGAAAATGTCTTTGTCCTGTTTGTTCCCGTGGAGCAAGATCATGAGGATAAAGGCAGGCAAGCGGTGGCAGGGCAAGTGTTGCAAGCGCTGCGGCAACCGTTCATGAGTGGCGGTGTCAATCTCGCCTTTGCGACGACTCTCGGCCTCACCACCTGGGAAGGCGGCTCTGCGGATGTGGTCACGTTGATGGAGCAGGCAGGCACCGCACTCAGCTACGCGGTCAGTTCCGCTGCATCGGCTCCGGTTTTTTACTCTCCCGATATCGCGACGAAAGTCACTCAGTCTGTCGAGTTGTCCGATGAATTCCGCGGGGCATTGGCGGATGGGCAATTTGTCCTGCATTACCAGCCGATCATCAACCTCGCCGATGGCGGGCTTTGCAAGGCAGAGGCACTGATCCGCTGGAATCATCCGCAAAAGGGGCTGCTGTATCCGCGCGATTTCATCGCCACTGCTGAGGAGCGCGTGCATCTGATCCTCATGACGAAATGGGTCCTCGCCGAGGCAGCGAGGCAAGTCAGGCAATGGCGAAATGCCTTCGATCCCGGGTTCCAGATCAGCGTCAACATTCCGCCTTTGTTTCTGAAGGCATGCCTGGAGCAGGGGGAGAACCTGGTTGCCTGCATGGAAGAACTGAACATTTCCCCCGGCAGCCTCATCCTCGAGATCACCGAAAACGCCTTTCTTGCTATTGACGACCACGTGCTCGCACTGCTCTCAAACCTGCAGGCGCTCGGTTTTCTGCATGCCATGGATGATTTTGGTGTGGGCTATTCTTCACTTGGCCAGTTTGAGAAGCTTTCGCTCGATATCCTGAAGATAGACAAGTCGCTGGTGGATTCGATCGCATCATCGCCCAAGTCGCAGGCCATCTACGATGCCGTCATCAGTCTAGGCCATCGCCTGAGGGTGGACGTGGTGGCAGAAGGGGTTGAGGACATGCGTCAGTTATCTTTACTGATCGAGGCTGGCTGCAGGTATGGTCAGGGCTACTTGTTCTCAAAGCCGTTGCCCAGTGCCGAGTTTGATCGGTTCTATGTGAGTCTGGCGTCCGGCGTGAGCTATGAATGGCAGGAAAAAATCCGTAACAGCAAGCCATATCCCTTATGGCTTGGCAGCTCGCCTGGGTTAGCGCTTGCGGCTCAGTAGCGCTTCTGGTGATGGCGGAGGCCGCCGGTTCCCTGGCAGGCTTGATGATCACGACCGAGTGCCTGATCAGCGACATCTGCTGCGTTCGCAAGTCCAATAAAAAAAGGGAGACTTTGCAGTCTCCCTTTGCGGATTTGAAAGCAGGCTGAAATGCTCTCGAGTGACAGAGCATCTCCTTAGTTATTGGGGCTCCAGTCAATCGACACCCAGTAGCGTCGCCCGAATGGATCCTGGAGACGGCTTTCGAATCCAGCACCAACGCCCAGTTCTGGAGTTGGCTGTGGCATCGTGTTGAACATATTGGTCATGCCTGCGCTCAGTGTTATCTGGCTGTCCAGATACTGATCGAGCACATAGGCATACTGCACGTTCCAGATGTCCTGACCATGGATCTTGCGCGGCGCAACCCAGCCCTGGCTGTAGCGGTCGACGAGCACGTTGTCCCAGATTACACTGGAGTAGAAATTGCTTGAAAGGCTGGCACTGTGCTTGTCAAGGAACCAATTCAGCATGAATGTCCCTTTGAATTCAGGCAAAGGCGGCACGATGGAGGTATTGGCATTCTGACGGCCGTTGGCATCCTTGGTGCCGCCGGTCAGATCCGCGTACTCGTAATTGAGAAAATGCGACAGCGTCAGGGTGGGTTGGAACGTTCCCCAATTATCGGTCTCATACGTGTAGCGAGCCCGCGCATCGAGCAGGTCAATCCACAGCGAGCTGATGTTGGCTGATTGGCGAATCACCCTGGTAACGCGCTGGCTCACTGGATCACGATACACAATTTCCTGGTTTTCAGGTTTGGCCAACCAGTCATTGGCGCGCAAACGCGAGGGGGAATCTGGCGTTCTGACATACTGCTCCTTCGTCAAGCCATTCTGACTGAGAAAGCGCCCAAACTCCGCGTTGACAACGTCATCATTGGTCAAGGCACGGATGCGGTCCACATACTCCACTTTCTGATAGTCCACGCTGATGCTCAGGCCTTCGAGAGTGCCATCTGGCTCCCAGGTGAATCCGACGTTGGTAGTTTCCGATGTTTCGGGTACCAGAGCGGGGTTGCCAGCAAGACAGGTGGTCCCGCCAGTCAGATCGATTGTAGTGAATGGATCAGTCCCAGAGAACAATTCCGTGCAGTTGGAATTTGGATCGAAGGCGCGGATGCTGAACGCTGTCGGGGCCAGGAAGCTTTGACCCCAGGACCCACGGATAGCCAGTGTAGGCAGAGCCTCCCAACGCAAGGCGACCTTCGGAGTCGTTGAATCCAGACCGAAATCAGCGAATCGCTCATGGCGTCCGGCCACTTGCAAAGCCAAACTCTCCAGTATGGGCACTTCTATCTCTGCGAAAGCCGCTTTCACTGCGCTGGCATAGTACTCGTCCTTCGGAACAGTCGAGAAGATATTGGTGTTGTAGTTTTGCTTCAGCATTGAGTAGGGGTTGGCGAAGGTCCAGCCCTGCGTGTCCCGCCACTGGTAGCCGGTGGCCATTTGCACGGCGCCTGCCGGTACATTGAACAGCTCACCGGTAGCTACTACTTCACCAATCTCCAGCATGTCGCGTGACGTCTCGCCATTGTTGGGCTGGAACAACCAGTCCACCAATTGCTGCGAATTCTTGGTCTTGCTTTCGACGTAGAAAGGTGAACGGCTGTCAGCGGATCCAAAGGGGTTGAACCACTCGTTGCCATTCGGCCCGCCTTTGCCTATCAGAGCATTTTGCAAGCGGGGCAGGCTCAGGGTGACACTGTCACGGTTGGACAGGCGATTTTCCTGTCTGGAGTAATAGGCAGTGGCGGTCCATGTGTCGCTCAGATCGATGTAGGAAGCCAGCTTCCAGCGGTCGGCGTACTCTGTGACTTCGGATAGCAACGCACCGGTGGATCTTTCCAGTTGACTTGGCCAGGTCGCGTTGGCAGTAAAAGGGCGCCAGTCATAAGGGACTACATCGTAGCCAAAGGGATTGGCTGGATGGTTGGCCGGGATGAATATGGCACCACGGTTGTTCTCGGATACTGCCGTTGATGTACTCCCCCGATTGGTACGGAAGCGGAAGTTGAGATTGGTCTGCAATTCGAAGCGCGCCCAGTCAGTGGCCTGCCATGTCAGGTTGGAGTACAGGTTCTGCTCTTCGATCTCGGCGGCATACGCATGCACCTTGGAGTAATTGTAGCGGCAGGTGGCCGTCGTGGCAGCCGACGCTATGGGAGTGCGGACACCGGAGGGCGTATTGTGGGCTTTCGTGAGATCTTCCAGTCCCTGATTGTAGGTTCCGCAGCTGGGATCTATGCGGCTGGGTGCGATCACCGTTCCGCCGTGTCCGGCGCCGATGTTTGCCTTGCCATTGTTGACGCGACGGAAATTGCCTGGATTGCCGGAAGTCGATGAGCCATCGGCCATACGCCATGCATCGGGGCGTTCGAACGGCATCAGGGAGGTTTTCTTCGTGAATTCATAGGCGCCGACCCAGTTCACGCCATTGTCAAAGGATTTGCCCAGCAGAAAAGACATGGCGGGCTCTTCCATATCCGCATTTTCCGTTCGGGAGTAGTAGGCCCTCGCCCGGAAGCCCTCAAATTCCTTGATCGGCAGCATGTTGACCACGCCAGCGACCGCGTCAGATCCGTACAGCGCCGAGCCACCGTCCAAAACCACTTCCATGCGTTGAGTAGCGATGTCGGGCAGCAGGGCCGTTATCGCGTTGCTCACCACACGAACGCCATCCATCAATACCAGGGTGCTGTTTTCACCCAGGCCACGCAGGTTGAACTGGGTGCCATTGGAGGTTTGGTTGCCGTCGGCAGAGCCCAGGACATTGTTCACCACATTGGTATTCTGGGTAAAAGAGAGGTTACGGACGTATTGCGCCATGGTGGGGGCGCCCGAGGTATACAAATCTTCCTGCGAGACTGTCTCTACAGGCGACGCTCCAGCAAATTTGCTGTTGCGGATGTAGGAACCTGTGACTACGACTTCTTCCACTTCAGGTTCACCTGCCGCTGCAGGTGCCTG
>CAISYX010000037.1 GCA_903889815.1 uncultured Gammaproteobacteria bacterium | reverse complement strand
TACTCCACAGTGCAGAACTGGTATCCCGGCGACAAGGAAGGCAAGGGCGGCATCTACAATTTCGTGACCAAGCGCGGCATCTGTCATCGCAATGCGCGCATTTCGTGGACACAGGTCGAAACCGGTTCAGCGATCACCTGGAAATACCCCAGTTGCATCTTGAAGGGCGACAACAGTGTTGGTGAGTTCTATTCCGTAGCCCTGACCAACAACATGCAGCAAGCCGACACCGGCACCAAGATGATTCATATTGGCAAGAACACCCGTTCCACGATCGTGGCCAAAGGCATTTCCGCAGGACGCAGCCAGAGTGCTTACCGAGGGCTTGTTCGTATCAATGCAGGCGCACAGGGAGCCCGCAATTACACGCAGTGTGATTCCCTGCTGATTGGTGACCGCTGCGGCGCGCACACCTTTCCTTACATCGAAAGCCGCAATGCCTCGGCTGTCATCGAGCACGAAGCGACGACATCCAAAGTCAGCGACGATCAGTTGTTCCTGTGCCAGCAGCGCGGGCTGGATGCCGAGAAAGCGGTGTCGATGATCGTCAATGGCTTTTGTCGAGAAGTGTTCAAGGAGCTGCCCATGGAGTTTGCCGTCGAAGCCGGCAAGCTGCTGGAAGTCAGTCTCGAAGGGTCGGTTGGCTGAGAGCTTGCCGACACCAGGTTCCCCACAACGAAATTGAAAAAGCAGGCAGCAAGCATGTTGGAAATACGCAATCTCAGTGCGCGCGTGGAAGGCAATGACATTCTTCGCAATCTCAGTCTCACCATCAAACCGGGCGAAGTGCATGCCATCATGGGCCCCAACGGCGCCGGCAAGAGCACGCTCGGCAATGTCCTGTCAGGCCGTCCAGGCTACGAGGTGACAGGCGGCGAAGTCCAGTTCAATGGCAAGGACCTGCTGGCGATGGCGATCGAGGAGCGCGCCCGGGAAGGCGTGTTCCTCGCGTTCCAGTACCCGGTGGAGATCCCCGGCGTCAGCAACATGGAGTTCCTGAAAGCGTCCGTCGATGCCCGTCGCCGACACCAGGGCTTGCCCGAGCTGTCTTCTTTCGATTTCATGAAGCTGGCACGCGAGACGTCCAAGCGGGTGAATCTGGACCAGGCCTTCCTGAAGCGCGGCGTCAATGAAGGCTTCTCAGGGGGTGAGAAAAAGCGCAACGAGATCATGCAGATGATGCTGCTGGAGCCCGGGCTGTGCATACTCGATGAGACGGATTCCGGGCTGGACATCGATGCGCTGCAGGTCGTGGCGGCAGGCGTGAACGCCATGCGCGACGGCCAACGCAGCTTCATCGTGGTGACCCACTATCAGCGGCTGCTGGACTACATCGTGCCCGACTACGTGCACGTGCTGGCGTCAGGAAACATCGTGCGGACCGGTGGCAAGGAGCTCGCGCTGGAGCTGGAAGCCCGCGGCTACAGCTGGCTGGAAGCCGAGGGTGCATAACGCAATGAACGACGCTCCCCACACGCAATTCCAGCAGCAGGCGCTGCATCTGGCTGCAACACAGCAGGCGCCAGGCTGGCTGGCCGCGCTGCGCTTTGCCGGTGCGGAACAGTGGCTGCAGGCCGGTTGGCCAGGACGCCGCACAGAACTTTGGAAATACACGCCGCTGCAGGCACTGCAGAAGACTCCCTACCAGAACGCCAGTGGCGCTCTGCATGCCTTCCCCGCGAATACGCTGCTGGACGTCGATGCCACTCGCCTGGTGTTCGTCAATGGCATTCTTGATGCGGGCGCGTCCTCACTCGAACAGACTGGAGTCGTTCTGTTCAGTGCCGCGAGCCCAGAGCAGCAGGCGCTGATTGCGAGACATCTGGGCACTGTTGCCACCACGCCGCGGCATCTGTTTGCGACGCTGAGCAATGCCCTCGCAGGCGAAGGCGTGCTGGTGCATGTGCCGCGTGGAGCCGTGTGGGAGAAGCCGGTTTATGTCGTGAATATTGCGGTGCCAGAAGCCGGCGCGGCGCTGGTCAGTCCGCGACTGCTGGTGGTGGTGGAAGATAACGCGCAGGTGGAGCTGATCGAGCACTTTGCCTCGGACGCGCAGGCCCAGAACGGTTTCGTCAACAGCCTCACCGAAATCCACTGTGGCGCCAATGCCCGTGTGCAGCACTACCGCATCAATCTAGAAGAGGAGCATCTGCTGCATATCGGCGGAGTGCATGTAGACCTGTGGCGCGACGCGCGCTATCAGGGTTTCACACTGGCAGAGGGCAGTACGCTCAAACGCCTGGATTACCAGATCACGCATCAGGGCGCTGGTGCCAGTGCCGTGCTCAATGGCGTCTATCTGCCGCGCCATCAGCAGCTGCTGGACTATCACACCAATGTGGAGCACAAGGCGCCTCACTGCAC
>CAISYX010000036.1 GCA_903889815.1 uncultured Gammaproteobacteria bacterium | reverse complement strand
TGGTTCGGTATTTCACCGGAGGGTATCGGGACCATGGGTACGATAGTGAATCTGGTAGTGGCTCTGGTGGTATGTCGCTTTACGGAAGAACCCCCGGAAGAAGTCCAGGAGATCGTCCGCAACATTCGTCTTCCGGGAGAACATGTTTGAGTCAGCGGGTTTCCTTGATGCGACTCCAGTAGCCGTCCACTGTGTTCTTCATGTCCTTGCGCAACAGCAGAATGCCAACCAGATTCGGCATAGCCATGAAGAACAGAGTGACAGCAGAAAGGTTCCAGATCAGCGTGGTATCAGCCTGCGCCGCCAGGAAAAAGCCGGCGATATAGACCAGCCGGTAAGGCAACACAGCCGCCGGCCCGAACAGATAAGTAATGGCACGGTCGCCGTAATAAGACCACGCTATCGCCGTTGTAAAGGCAAACAGCAGCAATCCGATCGATACGATGTACTCGCCTGCATTCCCGAACCAGCCCGTGGCGAATGCCTTGGAAGTCAAGGGCACGGAATGCAGCAACGACCTGCCTTGCAACTGCAGCGAGAGATCATCGAGCCGCCCTTGTGTCACGGTAAACGTGCCTGACGCCGGGGCGCCTTCCCGCGAAAACACCACATCTTCCGCTACTGAGCGCGCATG
Organism: uncultured Gammaproteobacteria bacterium; assembly: GCA_903889815.1. GTDB lineage: Bacteria > Pseudomonadota > Gammaproteobacteria > Pseudomonadales > Pseudohongiellaceae > UBA5078. The sequence goes on along the minus strand of CAISYX010000036.1, from coordinate 9,279 downwards.
CAGGAGAGTCACATCGCCTGCATTCTGAAGACGTCCATCCGACACCTGCAAGTTGCCACTGTAGGCAGCTACGCTGGATTCACCGCCATTCAGATGCAGGAAGAGCTGCTCGCGCTCTGCCGGGTTCTGATCGGAGTACACGCCTTGCAGTATCTGCAGATCAGCGCGCGAAAACTCGTTCTGATGCTTCTGCGTCCAGACACCCGAAGAAAGAATGACCAGGCCCGTCAAGGTACAGATCACAATGGTGTCTATGAAGGGCTCGAGCAATGCCACCATGCCTTCGTCGGCTGGCTCGTCGGTTCTGGCGGCAGAGTGAGCAATGGAAGATGACCCCAACCCAGCCTCATTAGAGAACAGGCCGCGGTTCACTCCGCGATTGAAGGCATAGGCAATACTGGCACCCAGAAATCCACCTGTGGCTGCCGTTCCTGTGAATACGTCGGCAAAAATGGCCACGATCGCCGGACCGACATTGCCGAAATTCGGAATGATCACCGCAAGAGCGCCTGCGATGTAGATGAAGGACATCAGGGGAACAAGTTTGGAAGCAACCTGCGCAATGCGGTGTATGCCGCCTACGACGACCAGCGCTAGAATTACTGTCAGCACTCCTCCGGAAACGAGGGGACTGATGTCGAAAGAGCCTTCGAGGCCGGCCGCAATGCTGTTGATTTGCGGAAAGTTGCCAATACCAAACGAAGTGACTACTGCGGCAACCGCAAAGAGTATCGCCAGCCAGCGTGCCTTCAGCGCGTACTCCATGTAGTACATAGGCCCGCCCGCCATCGTACCATCCGCTGTCTTGACCCGGTATTTGTGCGACAGGGTCACTTCTACGAACTTGGTCGTCATGCCCAGGAAGGCTGTCATCCACATCCAGAACAGCGCGGCGGGCCCGCCGAGGAACAGGGCGAATGCTACCCCGCCGATGTTGCCAGTACCCACGGTGCCGGCAAGCGCGGTTGAAAGCGCCTGGAAATGTGATGCGTCGCCTGGCGCCCCTTCACGATCTTATTGCCCGCGGGCAACCTTGATGGCGTGGCGAAAATAGCGGACCTGGGGAAACTTCAGATACAGCGTGAAGAACAGGCCCGTGAAGAGCAACAGGTAGGGAAACCAGGCGGAGCCAGCAAGAAGTCCATCCAGTGAGATAAGCATTGCATTGATCGCGTCCAATCCAGTTCCCCTTTTGCGCTTGCGTCAGGTCAATCGTCAGTAATGCTGATGGCCGGTGCCTGACTGCCCCGACGCGTCAAGATTTCCACTCGTTCTATGACACGGTCCGCCAGAGACAGATAGGCCTGTGCGACGGCGCCATCAGGCACAGAGATCACGATCGGCGTGCCGCGATCGGTATTTTCCCTGATTGCCAGATCGAGTGGCAGTGATCCAAGAAGTTCAGTGTCGTAGTCACGCGACAGTATTTCTCCGCCACCGGTTCCAAAAATCGCCTCCGCGTGCCCGCACGCAGAGCAGATATGCGTCCCCATGTTCTCGACTACGCCGAGCAGCGGCACATTGACCTTGCGAAACAGCTCCATGCCCTTGCGCGCATCGAGCAAAGCAACGTCCTGGGGCGTCGTGACAATCACTGCTCCTGTGACTTGAACCTGCTGGGCAAGAGTAAGTTGAATATCTCCGGTGCCCGGCGGCATGTCAACGATGAGATAGTCGAGGTCGCCCCAGAGCGTTTCCTTCAGAATCTGATTGAATGCGCCCACGATCATGGGGGCCCTCCAGGCCATGGCTGTAGTTGCATCCACCAGATATCCCATAGAGTTGGATGCGATGCCATGAGCCATGATCGGCACCATGGATTTGCCGTCTACGATCCGTGGGCGGGTGCCGGGAGCCACTCCCAGCATGAGCGGCTGACTTGGTCCGTAGATGTCGGCATCCAGAAGGCCTGTTTTGAATCCACGCCGGTAAAGCGCCAGCGCAAGATTGACAGAGGTTGTGGACTTGCCAACGCCTCCCTTGCCCGACGCTACACAGATCAGATGTCTGACACCCTTCAGTTTCTCCACTTCTCTCTCTCTTGTGCTCGGGAATTTGCGCCTCTGCGGGACGCACAGGCATGCTCGGCATTATCACCGGATGTCAGCATATTGAATACCCCGGTGAGTCAGCGTGGCGGACCTGATTGCAGCATGGCAAAACGACAGGGACTGCGATACGCTCCCCCTGCCCTGGGTTCTATTGCGCGCTTTATGCGCAGGTAAATTCCGTGATTCTGCATGCCCGATTTGCTGTCAGCCTCAGCCTGCTGCTGAGCCCTGCTGTCTTTGCCCAAGGCCCGACGGGCAATGACATCAAGGATGATGCAAGCCTGCTGCCAGTCAAATTCGCCATCTATTCAGGAGCCTGGAATGCCCGCAGCAATGCCGGGCTGCGACTGGTCGCGCAGAACCAGAGCGATGACCCTGTTCGATTGACACAGCTGATCCTTCACCCCGATGAATCCGCTGCCAGCGATACGCAGTTGGGCTTGAATCTGCTGGTCCCCGCGAACGGCTGGGCAGAGCAGGAATTGCCATACTTCGATCTTCTGAGTGGCAGCCAATGCGTGCTCGATACCATGAACGATGACTGGAAGCTGGCTGAGATTTCCAATTACCCTCTGAATCCCTCAGTTCGTGGATTGATCATCGAGGACACTCAGTCGTTTCGAATCTATCAATGTGTCCGCAGTGCATTGATGCACTGGGAGGAGCCTGGCACGGGCGTGTCGGGTGAATCCGCAGAGTGGCTGATGTACCACTTTGAGCGCCGTCCCCGTCTTTGACTCCCAATCGTCAATCGCCAGGCAAAAAAAAGGGCTGCATCCGCAGCCCTTTTACTATCAGCTACGAACCTCAGCCGCCAATCAGAATGCCACCGTACTGCACGAAGAATGGTGCAAACACCAGTGACAGAATCGCGGACAGCTTGATCAGAATGTTCAGCGACGGGCCGGAGGTATCCTTCAGCGGATCACCTACAGTGTCGCCAACTACTGCGGCCTTGTGCACTTCAGAGCCTTTGCCGCCCAGATTGCCAGCCTCGATGTATTTCTTGGCATTGTCCCACGCACCGCCGCTGTTGGAAGATGCGATTGCGAGTACTCCACCGGTGACCAGAGAGCCGGCCAGCATGCCAGCCACGGCTGGTACGCCGAACAGGAAGCCCACCACCAGAGGAGACCCCATGATCAGTACGCCCGGCGCAATCATTTCACGCAGCGCCGCCTGAGTAGAAATTGCAACGCACTGCGCATAGTCGGGCTTGCCAGTGCCTTCCATAAGCCCTGGGATCTCGCGGAATTGACGACGCACTTCCTCGATCATGTCGAATGCGGCTTTACCCACGGACTTCATGGTCATGGCCGTAAACAGGAATGGCAGCACTGCGCCCATGAACAGGCTTACGAACACCACCGGATCCAGCAGATTGATCGACGCCAGCAGGTCATAGCCAGGATTTTCTTCACGCATCAACGCATCAGCGCTGGTCAGGAACGCCGCAAAGAGGGCCAGCGAGGTCAGAATGGCTGCACCAATCGCAAAGCCTTTGCCGATCGCCGCAGTAGTGTTGCCGGCCGCGTCCAGAATGTCAGTACGACGTCGCACTTCTTTCGGGAGGCCAGCCATTTCTGCTATGCCGCCTGCGTTGTCCGACACCGGGCCATAAGCATCAATCGTCAGTGCAATGGCCAATGTTCCCAGCATGCCCAGCGAGCCGATGGCCACACCGTACATGCCACCCAGATCCCAGGAGACGAAGATGGCGATGGCGATGGCGATATACGGCAGCACAGTGGATTTGTAGCCAAGCGCCAGGCCGTAAATGATGTTGGTTGCAGCACCTGTCTCACACGACTTTGCCACTTCCTGCACGGGCTTGAATGAGCCCGATGTGTAATAGCCGGTCAGAAGACCCACCACCAGACCTGCCGCCAAACCGGACAGGAAGCACCAGTAGATGCCCATGCTGGTGTAGGCTTCGCCACGTATCTCGAAGTCGGCCGGTACGAAAGAGCGGGTCACGAAGAACATGGCAACGGCCATCAGGGCGCTGGAGATGATCAGCAGCTTCATGAGCGCCGGCGACACGTCGTCTTCCGTTTTCACCTTCACGAAGAACATGGTCAGAAGACTGATGGGAATGCCCACAGCACTGATCAGAATCGGGTACAGCAGTGCGTCGACGTTGCCAGCGAACACAACCGCGCTGATCACCATGGCCGCGCAGGTACTCTCTGCGCAGGAGCCGAACAGGTCTGCCCCCATGCCGGCCACATCGCCCACATTGTCACCCACGTTGTCAGCAATCACGGCAGGGTTGCGCGGATCGTCTTCCGGAATGCCCTTTTCCACTTTGCCCACCAGATCCGCGCCAACGTCTGCGGCCTTGGTGAAGATGCCGCCACCTACGCGCGCAAACAAAGCGATGGTCGAGCCACCCAGACCGAAGCCTGCAATGATTTCCATCAGCACATGGTTGGGAAGGTCAGCAGGAAGCCAGGATTTCATGACCACGTAGACAATTACCAGTCCAAGCACTGCCAGACTGACCAGCGCGAAGCCCATGACGGCACCGGAGTTCAGGGCTACCTTGAAGGCGTCGCCGATATTGTCCTTGGCAGAGACAGTGGTACGGGCGTTGCCCTGTGTGGCGATCATCATGCCGATGTAGCCCGAAGCGATGGAAATGATGCCGCCAAAGAGGAAGGCAACGGCTGTAAACATCCCCTCACGGGTGTCGGGCGTGTGGTTGTCGTCGATCAGCACCGCAATGATGGCCGCGAACACCAGCATGAAAATACTGAGAAACTTGTACTCCTGCTTCAGGAATGCCATGGCACCCTCAGCAATCGCACCGTGAATGAACCTCAAGCGGGATTTCTGTTCGCCTTCCAGACCGAGATCCAGAGGAACGCTCATTACTTGGCGCATATAGAAGTACGCCACTCCCAAACCGAATAGAGATAGCAATGTCGATATTGTAATTGTCATGCCTGGCATCTTGCGGTAACCCCTCGTATTGTTTTTGTTGGATCAAGCGACGCGGACTGTAGCATATCGATCATTACAAACAAAGCTGACCAAATCGCCTGAAAGTGCCGAAAATCAAGGGGCCTGGCCGGAATGCAACGACCTGAGAAGTCGTTCTTTGAAGCAGGTCAACAGAGGAGTTGCTGGAGGGCATTGCGGGGTGGATCAACGCGCTCGACTGCGTCCCTTGCGGCTGTTTTTTCCTTTGGCGGGTGGTTGCGGGGAAGCGCCGGTGCGCGCAGCACGGAATGCTTCACGCATTTTCGCAAGGCGCTCCTCCTGTTCCTGAAACTTGCGCTTCTCAAGCGCCTGGCCGATATCAATCAGATCTGCACTCATTGGTTCACAAGCGCCTGGGCTTCCTGTTTGAGTCTGTCCTTGCGCGCTTCCAGATCGGCAATCAGTTCCTTCTCAAGCGCTTGTACCGGCAAGCCTGCTGCATCTGTATTCTCATACTTCAACTGCTCTTCGCTCAGGGCGTCGAGCAACTCTTCTGCAGCAGCTATTGCCTGTTCGAGCTTGGCATTGGAAGTTGTGACGCGAGAATTACTGTCACGCAATTCGGCGATCTGAGCCTCCAGTGCGGCGATACGATCGCGTTGTGCCTGTTCGCGAGCCTGCACTTCACGTCGTTCCTGGGCAGCGGCAGCCTGACGGGCGTCGGCCTCCTGTTGCACCCGGGCTTGCTCGGCGAGCCGGGCAGCCTCGGCCTGCGCCAGCGCTTCCTCGCGAAGCCGCTCTGCCTCAGCGGATTCCATACGGGCTCTATCCTGGGCGGCGCGCTGCGCTTCGGTGGCATCGGCTGCGCGTTGCGCCTCAAGGACGCTGGCCTGATCCATCGCAGGCTGACTGCCACTGGAGGCGCAACCCACCAGGGCAACCAGCAGCAGACTCAAGGCCAATACGCGGCTCACAGAGCTCGGGCAAGCAGTATTCCGGGGGCTGTTCATCATGGCATGTCCTTATAATGCGATTGTAAAATCCCGCGGGCATTAAGCGCTTGACGGCACCATAATCACTCTAAGATAGTACCGTCAAGTTTTCGACTCGTGGTCAAGCCCTTTCCGTGCACTGCGTCACATCGGAGAATTGCGTACTTTATATAGCTAATTCAGGTATTTGTCAGCTTTTTTGCTGAGCAGCCATGAGCACCTCTCGCATTTCAGGTTTCCTCAAAGCAGCTTTGTTGACGCTGCTACTTCTGATAACCCTCGTCTTGCTGCTCACGCTGCTTGCCGTGCAATTGCACCCGGCTGTGCCGCGCAGCGTCCCGATGGACGCCATTGCAATCAACACCATTGAAGACCTGATAGTTGACAACGCGCCAGCGCGCGTTGGCAGGGCAGGAGAATTGCGGCTGCAGCTGGACCAGAGCGAGCTGAACCTGATCGCCGCCTTTGCACTGCAAACCATTCCCCGCCTGAGCCAGGTTGCCGCGAATGTAAGCATCGTGCAGAAGCGCGCGGTGCTGGATATCAGCATTCCACTCCCGTTGCGTCAGGCCTTCCTCAATCTGCACATCGAGATACACGCTGAATCCGGCAGCGCAGAGCTCGGTACGCTGTGGGTCGGCAACCTGCCTGTACCAGGCCCTGCGATGCGCATGCTCGTATCGCTCGCAGAGCGCTGGCTGGCGAACAGCTATGTCAATTACGGGGCATTGCGCCAGCTCAAGGAAAGCGTTCGCGACATCGCCTTCGAAGGCAATTCAGTCAGTCTTGCGTTGAACTGGGAACCAGAGCTGATTGCCCGCGTGCAGAATCAGGCGGAACAGTTGTTGCTGAGCTCCGCCGATAACGCCCGCATTGACCATTACTCGATGTTGCTCAAGCAGATTCTCGACAATATGCCGGACGCAATGCGCAGTGTGTCCCTGCACGATCTGCTTTCACCCCTGTTTGTGCAGGCACAACTCAGCGTCGCACAGGGAACAGATGCGATCTCCGAGAACCGCGCTCTGCTGCAGGCCGTTTCTCGCTATGTGAACGAGCCGGCAAACGAGGCCACTGGCGATGGCCCCCGCTTCACCATCACTTTGCAGCGGCGCACTGATCTGGCACAGCATTTCACGAGCTCTGCGGCCATGACTGCCAGCGTGGGCGCCGACATAGCCGGACTGCTGGCGACAAGCAAGGAAGCCCACGATGCTCGCTATCGGTCCGGCTTCAGCTTCAGCGATCTGACGGCCAACATGGCTGGGGTGGCGTTTGGAAGTGCCGCTACTGCAAATGCCAGCTCCGCAAGGCGTCTGCAGGCCACTCTTGGGCAAGCTACGGCCGAGACTGACTACATGCCACCGGTCACGCGCGACAATGCAGGACTGAGCGAAGACGACTTCCTGCAGCAGTATCAGGACCGTACCAGCCCCGCTTACCGAGAGCGGCTGAACGCCATCGATGCGCAGCTGGCCGCACTGCCGATCTACAAGTCGCCCTGAGTCCTGTGTTCAGAGTCCAGGCTCTCTTATATACTGCCGGGCCTGCCGCCTGTCAGGGCAACGCCTTCAAGAATCCTTAGTGACGAGTCAGGTCAGGACCTTTGCATCATGAGCACCAACGAAAAGTCAGCGCATTTCGACACGGTCAACCTGCACTCAGACCGCAGCGACAAACCTGAGCATGGCAGCCTTCACAAAGCCGTCCATACTTCGATTGCCTTTGAGTACGAGGACGCTCGAGATCTTGCAGCGGTTTTCCAGGGGAAAAAGAACGGCTACAACTATGGCCGTCAGCAGAATCCCACTGTCAATGCCCTGCAAAACCGCATCACGCGCATGGAGGGGGGGCATTCGACTGTCGCATTTGCCACAGGCATGGCGGCCATTGGTTCGATTCTGTTTTCACTGCTGCGTCAGGGTGACCATGTGATTGCGAGTGCCTTTCTGTTCGGCAATACCAACAGCTTGTTCAACACCTTCACCAATTTTGGAGTGGAGGTCAGTTTCGTCGACGCTACTGACTGCACTGCCGTAAAGGCAGCGCTGCGGCCGGAGACGCGCCTCGTCTTTGTGGAGACCATCGCGAATCCCGTCACGCAGATCGCCGATCTGCAAGGCATTGGCACCCTTTGCCAGCAGCACAATCTGATCTTTGTCGTGGACAACACCATCACGACCCCGTGGCTGTTCAGTCCGCGAACCGTCGGCGCCACTTTCATCGTCAATTCTCTTTCGAAATATTTTGGCGGACATGGCGACGCGCTGGGAGGAGCGGTGACAGATACCGGTTTGTATGACTGGAAGGATTACCCCCATCTGTACGACAACTACAAGACCGGGCCATCCAGCACCTGGGGCATGACACAACTGAAGAAGAAAGGCCTGCGGGATTTTGGTGCAACGCTGGCACCAGAGGCGGCGCACACCCTGGCACTGGGCTCGGAAACAATTTCGTTGCGCGTGGAACGAGCCTGCAACAATGCGCTGACACTTGCTCGATTCTTTGAAGCGCATCCTCGCGTGCGCAAGGTCAATTATCCTGGTCTCGAGAGCCACGCTCAGCATGCTCGGGCAGCGTTACTGTTCGGGCAGTTCGGCGGATTGATGAGCATAGAACTTGAAGAAGAGATCGACTGTTTCGATTTCCTGAATCGCCTGCAGTTTGTCGTGTCCTCAAGCAATCTTGGCGACACACGGACGCTGGCGATTCCCGTAGCACATACCATTTTCTTTGAAATGGGCGCAGCGCGCCGCGCGTCCATGGGCATACCCGACTCCATGATCAGACTGGCAGTCGGTATCGAAAACATCGAAGACCTGCTGGCTGACTTCACTCAGGCGCTGGCCTGATGGCTACGGGAAAATGTCAATGATTACGCTTTGTCACATGAACGATATCGAAGAAGGCGCCTCGAAAGGTTTCGAAGTTCTGAACAAGTACCTGTTTGCCGTGAAGAAGGATGATCGGCTGTTTGTGTACTACAACTACTGCCCGCATCTTGGAACTCCTCTGGAATGGCAGGAGGACCGCTTCCTCGGCAGTGACGGCGCCTTGATTCAATGCTCCACTCACGGAGCACTTTTCGTTATCGAGAACGGTCAGTGCATATTGGGCCCGTGCAAAGGAAAGCGCCTGAAGGCCATTCCGTTCCTGATTGGTAATGGCTTCGTAATGGTGGAAGAAAACGAGATAAGCACGCTCGGGCGACTGTAAATCAGTTGCCCGTAAAAACGACTGGCAACTGCGTATCCAGCACAATCTCAAGCGGACTCAGACGTGCGCGCCATGCCAGCAATTCGACACCT
>CAISYX010000035.1 GCA_903889815.1 uncultured Gammaproteobacteria bacterium | reverse complement strand
GCCAGCGCCTATAAGGCCGTCACGGATCAAATCAAGGGTTTCAAGATAATTGCTGGAATGAAGCCTGCTTCTTGCGAGTCCTCCTTCATCCTTGCTGACAATATGAAGGAACCAGTCATTGACACCTATCGCATGCAAATCGTTAGATATTTCCTGCGTGCTCTTCAGGGTGGGCGAAAGATAGTAAATGCACTTCATGGAGTACCTCCTGTTTCATTCTGATGTGAATTGAAAACAATCAACTACTCATACTCCTTCCATGGATTCGCCTTCACTCTACAACTTCCCCTATGTCTTGTCGTCAACTATCCGGGACGTGTTTTCCCGCTCATAGAGCATTCATCAAGAAGGCTGAGATGAGTTTGGCAGCCGGGCCGGCAAACGGGCACGGGCATCTCGGGCGACTTGTCTCATTTAGCTGAAGCTTTTTAAGGTCGATTTTTAGTACAATCGCCAGTGACAGACAATGAAGGTGCCGCTCCGAGGCGCCGTTGCTGAATTTGGAAAGAGAGGAATGCAGTGACAGACCTGGCAAGCAAGCAATCAGTCAGTTGGCGTGACTATTATGAGATGTGCAAACCGCGCGTCGTGATGCTGATGATTCTTACCGCCATGGTTGGCATGTTTCTGGCTGTTCCGGGCATGGTGCCGCTGGATGTCCTGATTCTTGGCAATATAGGCATCGCGTTGGTGGCTGGCTCTGGTGCTGTAGTCAATCATCTGATTGACCACCGCGTGGACTCCCTTATGAAGCGCACCCACAACAGGCCGATACCACAGGGCCGTGTGGACCCGAAACAGGCAGCCATATTTGCTGCTGCGATTGGCGTGGCCGGGATGCTTATTCTTCTTGTTTGGGTCAACGCGCTGAGCGCGTGGCTCACGCTTGCCTCCTTCGTTGGCTATGCCTTCATTTACACAGGCTATCTCAAGCGAGCGACCCCACAGAACATCGTCATCGGCGGTCTTTCCGGGGCTATGCCCCCGCTGCTTGGGTGGTCGGCGGTTACTGGCACCATAGAGCCCGGCGCCCTCATCCTTGTCCTGATCATCTTCGCGTGGACACCGCCGCACTTCTGGGCGCTTGCCATTCACCGCAAGGAAGAATACGCGAAGACTGGCATTCCGATGCTGCCCGTCACCCATGGCGAACATGTCACCAAGCTTCACATCATCCTTTACACCATCATCATGATCCTGATCACGTTGCTTCCCTATTTGACGGGAATGAGCGGGCCGATCTATCTCCTTGCGGCCATTGTGCTGGGTTTGGGATTCCTCTGGTGGTCATTGATTTTGATGTTCAAGCCGAAACCGTCCACCGCGATGGACACATTCCAATATTCGATTGTCTATCTGATGGTGCTGTTCATTGTCCTGCTCACAGACCACTACCTGTAAGCGATTCCCGCTGTTTTTACTGGAGCTCCAACGATCATGAACAAGAATATCAAGCTGACACTCATCCTGTGCCTGCTGTTCGTGGCGCTCGTGTTTGTCATGACGTACTTGCGAATCACCAGCAACAATGCGGCAACTCTCAGCCCTGAGGAATTGCGCGAAGCTGGCGCGCTCGTCTACGAAGAGCCCGTTGCGCTGGACCCGTTCTCTTTGCTTGATCAGCGCGGAAACGCGTTCACGCAGGACAAACTTGTCGGAAAATGGAGCCTGATATTTTTTGGCTTCACGTCATGTCCGGACATTTGTCCATTGACACTCACAGAGCTCAGCCAGTTCTACCAGCAGTTGAAGGCAGCAACGCCGGGCGATGAGACCCAGGTCATCATGGTGAGTGTTGATCCTCAGAGGGACACGACTGAGAAAATGGCGGAATACATGAGTTCGTTTCACGAGGATTTTGTCGGCTTGAATGGTCCATACGAAGACGTTGCTGCGCTTGCCCGACAGTTGTTCATCGCCCACGAACCACCCCCTGCAGCGCAAATCTCCAACGACCCTCATGCTGGTCACATCATGTCCGCCCCGACAGACTATGAAATCGATCACAGCGGGAACATTCTCATCATCAACCCAGAAGGGCGTTACCACGGCTTTTTCGATGTCGCCATTCAGGACCGCGAACTCACGCTCGCCTATCAGTCCATCCGCTCCGACTACTGAGCGCCGCGCCGCCGCAATGCTGGCACCAGCGTCAGCAGTACAAAAATCGCGCATGCAGACACCACGATCGACGGACCAGCCGGCGTATCCCACTCCCAGGACATCAGCAATCCCCCGCCAACGGAAAGACAGCCAATCACACTCGCACCCAGTGCCATCTGCTCAGGAGTCTGCGCAATTCTTCGTGCAGCTGCAGGGGGAATGATCAGAAGAGAGGTTATCAGCAAGACTCCGACAATCTTCATGGATACCGCTATCAGCAGCGCGATCATCATGACCATCAGGCAATGCAGTCTCCCGACTGGCACGCCCTCCACCTCCGCAAGCTCTTCATGAACGGTGATTGCAAGAAAGCCGTTCCAGAAAAAGTAGAGCAGTGTCCCAATCACGATGGCACAAGAGAGAATCCAGAACAGATCAGTCATGGTGACGGTCAGCAGATCGCCAAACAGATACCCGATCAGATTGACCTGCACCGTACTCGACAACGCGAGAATCAGCAGCCCGAATGCCAGCGTACTGTGCGCCAGTATTCCCAGCAGCGTATCAGTCGCGATGGTTTTGCTGCGCTGCAGCAGCAGTAGAATTCCAGCGAAAAGCAAGGCGCTTGCCACGACTGCAAGCTGCAAATTGATGTCGAGCAGAATGCCGATGGCGATGCCGAGAAGTGACGAGTGCGCCAGTGTATCACCAAAATAAGACATTCGGCGCCACACGACAAACGAGCCCATCAGTCCGGCAATGGTCGCTATCAACAATCCCGCCACCAGTGCGCGCAGAATGAAGTCATTCATGTGTAGACTCCACGACGTGCCCGGTAAGGTCATGATGGTGATTGTGGCGATGTGTGTAGATTGCGAGACTTTCCGCTTCCTTCCTGCCAAACAGCGCAAGATACGAAGGATCAATACTGACCTGCTCAGGACGACCATGGCAACAGATGTGATGATTCAAGCAGATAACTTCGTCCGTGCGGGCCATAACCAGGTGCAGATCGTGAGAGATCATGAGGACGCCGCACTGGTGGCGTCCGCGGATCTCGTTGATTAGTTCGTAAAGTTCAGCCTGGCCGCCCACATCGACACCTTGTGCCGGCTCGTCAAGGACCAGCAATTGCGGTGATTGTGACAAGGCGCGCGCCAGGAGGACGCGCTGCAATTCACCGCCAGAAATGGCTTTCAGTTGCTGATCCAGCAAGTGTGAGATACGCACCTCTTTGAGAACCTCTTCTATGGCAGTCCTGCCGGCATGTCTTGCCAACTCGAGGAATCTGCGCACGGTAATGGGCATTGTGGGTTCGATGTGCAATTTCTGCGGCATGTAGCCGATGCGCAGGCCGTCCTGCTTGCGCACACTTCCCGCGTGTGGCTTCAACAGGCCCAGCATGACACGCACGAGCGTGGTCTTGCCTGCGCCATTGGGGCCGATGAGGGTTACCACCTCGCCCTCATGCACTTTCAGGCTGACATGTTCGAGCACGGCGCGAGATCCAAAAGTGACGCTGACCTCGGCGGCTTCAATGAGACAAGGCTTGTTCAAGCGCGTTATCCTTTCCGGTGTACGTCGGAGGGTGCTCGCCACCGCCCCTGAATAATGGTATATTATATCATTTTTGCTCATAGCCACCGGTTAGATCTCATTCATGATTACACGGATATCCACGTTCTGCCTGCTGGCTGGCACGATGCTCATGTGCCCGCTGTCGAGCATGGCACAGCCCAGTGTTGTCGCATCCATCAAGCCACTGCAGATGATCGCTGCAGCGGTCATGGACGGGGTCGCTCAGCCTGCCGTATTGATTCCCTCGAATCAATCCCCGCACCACTATGTGCTGCGACCTTCAGATGTGGCTCTGGTCAGCAGCGCGGATGTCCTGTTGTGGGTTGGCGAGCCAATGGAAACCTACCTGGCTTCCCTGTTCTCCGATGTCGAAGACGCCACCACCGTGCTGGAAGCAGCCAGCCTTCCTGAAATCTGGCTTCAGGCTCCCGGGGGCGAACAGCTGCAGGAAGAGGAGGCGCGCTATGACAGCCACCTTTGGCTCAACAGCGCAAATGCGATGCTGATTGCAGAGCACCTGGCGGTTGAGCTTGTGCGGAGGGACCCTGCCAATTCTGCCGCTTACCAGTCGAATCTGGCAGCTTTCCAGTCGCTTGTGGTTGCGACACAGGCGCAAATAGCGACCCGACTCGCTTCCATGAGGGCGATGGAATTCGCCGTCTTTCACGACGGTATTCGGTATTTCGAACGCCAGTTCGGCTTGCAGAACCAGTTTGTAGTGGCGCCGGATCATGAGAGCCAGCCCGGTATTCGCCATTTGATGGAGATTCAGGCGCTGATAGAGCAGAACTCGCCCGCCTGTCTTCTGGAAGATATAAATACCAGTATGGCTACAGTCAATACAGTGCTGAGGGACCTGCCGGTGAAGCGAGTTCCCATCGACCCGCTGGGAGATGCCATCGTGGCCGACAAACAAGGCTATGCTCGGCTACTGACCAGCCTCGCCGATGCTTTCGATACCTGCATGCAGGCGCCATAATTGCGGTCAAGCATCGCCGTCAGCTCAACAATTCAAGGAAGTGGACATGAATGACATCGCTCCAGCGCCTATCCAGCTGGTTCTGGTAGACGGGTCGTCTTACCTGTTTCGAGCGTTTCACGCGCTGCCGCCCCTCCTGACCAGTCGGGGGCAACACACCGGCGCCATCAAAGGCGTGATCAACATGATCCGCAGTTTGGTCAAGGCCTATCCCGACAGTCACATCGCGGTGGTGTTCGATGCCAAGGGCAAGACTTTCCGCGATGACATCTATTCCGACTACAAAGCCCATCGACCCCCCATGCCTGACGAGTTGCGGAGCCAGATCGCGCCCATTCACGCCATCATCCGCGCCATGGGTCTGCCAATGCTGGTGATCGAGGGCGTCGAGGCCGACGATGTCATTGGCACACTCGCTACCCATGCCACCCAGCGCGGCATACGCACGCTGATCTCCACAGGAGACAAGGATCTGGCGCAGCTGGTCTCGCCTCAGGTCACGCTGCTCAATACCATGAACAACGAATTTCTGGATGCCGAAGGCGTCACTGCCAAGTTCGGACTGCCGCCAGAGCGCGTCGTCGAATACCTCGCCCTTACCGGCGACAAGGCCGACAACATTCCGGGGGTGGCGGGTGTAGGCCCGAAAACAGCAGTCAAATGGCTGCAGGAATATGGCTCGCTTGAAGGGCTGCTGGCGCGCAAGGACGAGGTCTCGGGCAAGATCGGAGAGCGCCTGCGGGAAAGCCTGGACATGCTGTGGCTCTCACACGAACTGGCCACCATCAAGCGAGATGTCCCGTTGCAAGTGGATATCGAAGACCTGGTGCATGCACAAGAAGACGCCACAGCCTTGTTTGCGCTCTACAGCGAGCTCGAATTCAAGTCCTGGGTCAAAGAGGTGGAAGCCAAGGCCCGCTCGCAGGGGACTGCCAGCATCGACGTCCCGGCGCCGGCAAGCCCAGTCAGCGCTGAGGTAGAAGATCAGCCTGCACTTGCAGGCATGACGCAAGCCACTGCAGTACTGGACGCGGAAGGCCTCGACGCCTGTGTGTCTGCCCTGCGCATGGCCGGCCGATTTGCACTGGCACTGCAGACCGATGATCGTCATTTCATGGAAACCGAGGTGGTGGGCATCGCCCTGGCAAACACTGCGGGACACGCCTGGTATATTCCAGTCGCGCATGACTCTCTGGAGTTCCCGCCGCAACTGGATCGGACACAGGTGCTCAACCGACTGAAGCCACTGCTGGAAGATGCACGTATCCACAAGCTTGCGCATGACGCCAAATTTCAAATGCATGTTCTGGAGAATTGCGGCATCCGCCTTGCCGGCCTCCGTTTTGACACTCTCACGGGTTCCTACGTCCTCAATTCTGTCGCTACGGATCACTCTCTGGCGAACATTGCGCAACACTACGGGAAGCTGGATCTTGAGGTTCCCGAAGCGCTGCTTGGCAAGGGCAAGGCGCGCCTTTCCTTCAGTCAGCTCGACCTTCCGTCTGCCATGGCCTTTGCCGCGCGCAAGGCTGATCTGGTGCTGCGGCTGAGTGATCTGCTCGGCGCCCGCTTGGCAAAAACGGGCGAACTTGCGGGCTTGCACAAGTATTACGAGATGGCACTGATCCCGGTGTTGCAACGCATGGAGCGCTGCGGGATTCAGGTTGACCCTGACTTGCTGGGCAAGCAAAGCAAGGCGCTTGGCAGTCGCCTGATCGAGGTTGAACGGGAAGCCTATGCGTTGGCGGGCGAGGAGTTCAACCTCGGGTCTCCAAAGCAGCTGCAGGCCATCTTCTACGACAAGTTGAAGTTGCCTGTCCTCAAGAAGACGCCAACCGGACAGCCGTCCACTGCCGAGCCTGTCCTGCAGGAGCTGGCGCTGGACTACGAACTGCCGCGCCTGATCATGGATCACCGGGGGCTCAGCAAGCTCAAGTCTACGTATACGGACAAGCTGCCTCTGGACATCAACAAACGCTCCGGTCGAATCCACTCCAGCTTTCAGCAGGCCGTTGCAGCTACGGGGCGATTGTCTTCCACGGAGCCGAACCTGCAGAACATTCCCATTCGTACCGCGGAAGGGCGCAAGGTGCGGCAGGCGTTTGTGGCCAGCCCTGGCTGCAAGCTGCTGGCGGCCGACTACTCGCAGGTGGAGCTGCGCATCATGGCGCACCTGTCCCGCGATCCCGGGTTATTGAAAGCATTTTCCAGCGCGCAGGATGTGCATCGCGCCACGGCTTCGGAGGTTTTCGGCACGCCTCTGGAAGAAGTCAGCAGCGAACAGCGTCGCCGTGCCAAAGCCATCAACTTCGGGCTGATCTATGGCATGTCCGCCTTCGGGTTGGCGAATCAACTCGGAATTGACCGTCACAGTGCGCAGCACTACGTCGATCTGTACTTTCAGAAGTATCCGGGAGTGCTGCATTACATGGAGCAGACACAAGCGCTGGCTGACGAACTGGGCTACGTGGAAACGCTTTTCGGCAGAAGGCTTTACCTGCCCGATATACACGCCGGCAACGGCATGCTGCGCAAGGCAGCGCAGCGCACCGCAATCAATGCCCCCATGCAGGGGACGGCGGCGGACATCATCAAGCAGGCCATGATTGATATCGACCACTGGCTGGCGACTGGCGTGCTTGATGCGCGCATGGTGCTGCAGGTGCACGACGAACTGGTTTTCGAGGTGGCCGAGAAAGACGTGGCGCTGCTGACCGAAGGTGTCCGCTTCCGCATGGTGAGTGCCGCGGCCATGAATGTGCCACTGGTGGTTGACGTGGGTGTTGGCAACAACTGGGATGAAGCGCACTGAAGCGGCCTTGCGCCAAGGGCAGGTCGCCTGATTATCCGGCCTCCTGCTCCTCAGTTGCCGGTGTGGGAGTTGCCATCCAGCGATCGAGGACTGCTTCCAGCTCGGGGATGCCTGATTTGGTCATGGAAGAAAACAGTTGAATGCTGGCGTTGGGGTAATCCGTCAGCTGGCGTCGCGCGCCCAGAAGAGCGTTTTGTGACGCGCCTCGCGTCAATTTGTCAGCTTTGGTAAGCAGGATGTGAATCGGCAGATTGGACTGATGAGACCAGTTGATCATCATCAAGTCGAAATCCTTGAAGGCATGGCGGACGTCTGTCAGCAACACGAGGCCGGCCAGTGCATCGCGCTCGTTCAAGTAAAGCTCGAGGTGTTCCTGCCACTGATCCTTCACACTCAAGGGCACCTTGGCGTAGCCATAACCCGGTAGATCAACCAGATACCGCGCCTCGCCTATTCCGAAAAAATTGATAAGCTGCGTTCGCCCCGGGGTCTTGCTGGTGCGTGCAAGGCGGTTCTGATTGGTGAGAGCATTGATGGCGCTGGATTTGCCGGCATTGGAGCGGCCGGCAAAAGCGACTTCGCGAAGACTGTCAGCGGGACAATCCTCCAGGCCCACCGAGCTGGTTGTAAAGCTGGCTGTTTTGTAATTCATGGGCGCACTAGATACAGTAAGCCTTGTAAGATCGCAAGCGTGACTGGCGCTGAGGCAGGAAAGGCGGACTATTTGCCGATGGCAGCGCTCCAATTCATAGAGTAATGCAAAGTCTTGCGTTATAATCCGCGCCCGTTCGCTTGTGGAAAATTGCTCATTGAGCCAGTACAGGCGCCCTTCACAGGGCATCTGCACCGCGTTGGCGGCAGCCAGCGGATCGAATTTTAAGCACTCTGAAAACACTGGGAATTTGGACTATTCATGAAAAATCTATTCACCAAGAATGTAGTGATTCTCGCATCCACCCTGATCCTTGCCGCAACAGCGAGCATGGGCTACGCGCAAGGGAATGCGGCCGCAGGCGAAAGCAAGGTAGTTGTTTGTGGGGCATGCCACGGCGCGACGGGCAACAGTGCTGTTGCCGAAAATCCAAAACTGGCTGGCCAGAATGCCAGATACCTCTTGAAGCAACTGCACGATATCAAGAGCGGCGCACGTGTCGTCCCGCTGATGACAGGGCTGCTCGACAACTCCAGTGAGCAGGACCTGCAGGACATGGCTGCCTTCTATGCAGACCAGGAAAAGACTCTGGAAGGGGCAAATCCTGATCTGGTCGAGCTTGGCGAGAGCATCTACCGTTCCGGCATCGAAAGTCTGAATGTTGCTGCCTGTTCTGCCTGCCACTCTCCCACAGGGCAAGGCAACGAACAGGCCGGGTTCCCTGCACTGGGTGGTCAGCATGCACAGTACACTGTCAATCAGCTGAAGGCCTTTCGCTCCGGTTCTCGCGCCAACGACGGCAATGCGATGCCAATGCGTATCGTCGCTGAGCGTCTGACCGATCGCGAAATTGACGCGATCGCCAGCTACTTGTCAGGGTTGAACTGAGTTGGGAGAGATCGCGGTCTCTGTGAGGCTGTTGAACTGAATTGAACCTACGTCTGTAGAGGGAGCAAACGCAATGCACAAACTCATCAAGCAGTTACTCGCAATTCTGGTTCTGGCACCTCTGGCGTTTACGGCGCTGGCTCAGCCAGCGCGTTACGTTGAAGGCACGCATTACATTGTGCTGCCTGCGGTGGTGCGCACAGCGGACCCGGCGAAGATCGAAGTCGTGGAAGTATTCTGGTATGGCTGCAGTCACTGCTTCCGTTTCGAGCCACTCATCGAAAACTGGGAAGCCGGTATTGCCGCTGATGTCAATTTTGTTCGTTTCCCGGGCATGTGGAATGATTTGATGAAGATTCATGCCCAGGCCTACTTTGCAGCAGAGGCGCTCGGCAAAGTAAAGGAACTGCACAGCCCCATGTTCGAAGCTATCAACGTGCAGGGCAATCGCCTGCAGAACGAGCAGCAGTTGTCTGCCTTGTTTACCCAGCATGGTGTAACGGCTGAAGAGTTCTCCACTGCGTTCAACTCCTTTGCAGTCCGCACCAAGGTCAATCAGGCTGAAGCGAAAATGCGTGAGTATCAGGTGCGCAGCACGCCGAACATGATTGTGAATGGCAAGTATCTGATCTCTACCGGCGAAGCCGTGCCGACTCAGCAGGAAATGCTGGAAGTTGTCAATTTCCTTGTGGACAAGGAAAGAAGCTCCAGCTGATTTGCGTTGTCGCACCGCAGACTTTCGTCAATGCCCATGCCGGGGAACCATAACCCCTGCATGGGCTGACAGGGCAGTCAGAATCTGAAAGTATCCTGCAGACGAGTCGCAAAAATGAGTCAACGTGACACCGACAACATTGAGGCTACGCGCTGGAAGAAGAAGTTTCTCGACGTCCTCGAAGTGCACGACCATCGCGAAAAATCCCTCATCAACAGAATTCGCCTGCTGCGCCGCGGACTTGTGGGCGTCAGCCTTGCGGGCGACGGCCTCGACTCCACCCTTGATCGTGAACTGAATGCCCTGCGCACCGCTCTGCGCGCAGAGGACAGTGAATCCGGGCTTGAAGTGCTGCTGGAGCGAATAGAGAAGTCCGTTCTGCGTCTCGACACGCGCAAGGAACAAAGCACCAGGGGCATACAGAACGCACTGACACTCAGCGCAGCGCAATTGCAGGAACTCGATGTATCCCGTGAGCTCAAACGAGCCATCAGGCAGTATTCCAAATCGCTCCCCGGCAAACTCAAGGACTCGCCCAGTCACTCAGAGCTGATTATCGATCTGCTCGAACTGCTGCGCATGGTGGTTCAGGAGCTGACCCATCAGCCTGAAACTGCGATAACGCAGCCAACTGCGGGTTTCTGGAGCCGAATGTTCGGCGCTGACAAACCAGAGGTCGCATCTTCTTCAGAGACTGATGTTGCGGGTGCGGGCACCTCTGTGCCAGGAATTCCCGGTGCGCCGACAGCGGCCCGGACTCCAGACATCGCCCTTGCGTCTAATGTCGCACATTCGACCACCAACAAAGCCGATACGATTGTGTCGGCCTCCATGCCTTTCCAGTCGTCCGGCAAACCTGCTTCCCGTCCAGACGAACCAGCGCGCGAAGATACAGAAGACGGCGCTGCACTTGCCGCCGAACAATTTGAACTTGAGGAAATACCACCGGTCAACCAAGAGCCGCAGGCACAGCCCGCTTGGGGAGAAGGGCAAGTGGCTGGCGACGCAGCGGATACCGCGACAGAAAGCACTGACCCTGTCAGCCCGGCCAGTTCGCCGCACACTGAGCCAGAACCAGCGTTCTCAGTCATCGCCAATCACGCTGAACCATTGATCCTGCGCATCCTTGGAAATATCTACATCCCTGAGCAATCCGCAGGGCTGGCATCGCGCATTCGCAGTCGAGTCGCTCGAGGGCTGAACTGGTATGAGTTCATCGCTGTTCTCGAAGATATTGCCACAGTGATTACTACAACCCTTGAACAGGAGCGCTCGGAGTTTCAGCGTTTCCTGAATGAATTGAATGCCAGTCTGGGCCAGGTACAGGAGTATGTGCAGTTCTCCCGAGAGCAGGAAGGCGTCGCGCGAGAATCTGAGAAGGCTCTGGACGCGGCCGTCCGGTCGCAGATCACTGGTATCGCAGAGTCAGTGCAGGTCGCTGAGAGCATCGGCGAGCTGAAGTCAGCCGTGCAGGGGCAGCTGAGTACCATCCTGTCCTCAATGGATCAATTCAAGGAAATGAAGCGCCAGCAGCAGCATCAGTCCTCTGAGCATTCCCGGCAGTTGGAAGAGCGAATACATGCCATGGAAGCGGAATCAAGAGAGTTGCGCCTGCATCTTGCGCAGCAGGAACAGCTTGTCAGCCGCGATGCACTGACGGATTTGCCCAATCGTGCCGGCTATGACCGTCGCGTGCGTCAGGAAGTCGATGTCTGGCACGATGCCGTCGACCAGGGCAGCGACGCCGGATTGTGTCTGGTGGTCGCGGATGTCGACCACTTCAAGCAGATCAATGACAATTACGGCCATCTGGCAGGTGACAAGGTGCTGCGGATTCTGGCCAAGGAAATCAGCACCCGCGTTCGCCAGACTGACTTCGTCGCACGTTACGGCGGAGAGGAATTTGTCGTGCTGCTAAACAACATCGCGCTCGAGGATGCCGAAAAGCTGATGAACAACGTGCGCCAGAAGATCGAGAAATGTCCCTTTCACTTCAAGGAAAAGCAGGTGCAGATCACCATGTCGTTCGGCATTGCCGAATTCGGGCGCAATGACATGCCCGAGACGGCATTCGAGCGAGCCGACAAAGCGCTCTACCGGGCCAAGCAGAGCGGTCGCAACCGTGTCTGCGTGGCGCAGACACGCGATGTGCCCCCTGCCCCGGACAGTCCCGCCTGAGTCTTTGCCCCGCGCGTTAAAACTATTTCGACAGATCTGGAGTCCTAAGGACGTTTCACACTTACACACACGGGAATTTTCCACGGCACCATGATGTCCATGTCTTCAAGCGCTGAACATTGGCGGCAACGTCTCTACGAGAGCCTGCCTGCCAATCTCAAGACCTGGGCTCAGGCCGGCACGCGTGCGCATCTGCTCAAGCAGGTGAACTGCGTGCTGATGGTGCACGATGACCGTCTGTACGATCTCAGCAACGGAGCCTGGCGCAGTCTGCAGCAGGGCATCGAGAGCGCCATGGTCGACGGCCTTGCTGCCGCAGCGAGAGAGCTCCTGGCACATGGCACTGAACCCCGCAGGGTACTGTTGCTGCTGCCCTCTTCCCACTTCATTGCCACCGCCGTAACCATGCCGGGAGTGGCACGGGAAAACCTGCCTTCAGCCCTGCAGCTGCAAGCGCCCATCCTGCTGCCCAGTTACGAGGGCACTCTGACGCTGGCAATCAACGCGCCAGCAAGGGACTCCGAGTATCAGGACATCGCGTTGTGGACGGATGAAGGCCGGTTGAACGCGCTTTTCGACGCTTTCGCAGCGCAGGATCTGTTGTTGGCTGCCGTACTTCCGCGAGCACTGGCAGCACTAACCGCCCCGCTCGGTCAGGAAACCCTGGTAGTGGAAGACACCGATGCAAGCAGCATTACTCACCTTGTCTATCGCAAGGGGGTGCTCTGTTCATGGCTGCAGGTGGAGCGTGCTGACCTGCAGGACCCGGAATTGCTGGCGCAGTGGAAGGAAGCTACCGGCCTCGCGCAGGCTGGCGGCTTGAGGGTGCAGACACTGGCGAATGCTCAGGATTGGGTTGAGCAACGCTCCCCGGCTCACTGGGACGCCCTTTATTGCTTCCTGCCCGAGGGTGCCCAGGCGGTTCGCCGGCAACTTGAAAAAGGGCACAGATTCAAGCTCGCTGGTGTCGCTGCTGCCGCAGCGGGAGTGCTCCTCGCCTCTCCTTTCCTGTGGCAGGCCGTGCATATCCGTACCTTGGAATCCACACTGGCCTCCCAGCAGACACTTTCAGCCGACGCCCGCGCCAACCAGGCTGTCGTCCGTGACTTTGAACAGCGCTGGGGTGTGTTGAACGAGTTTCCGCGCCAGGATGTTGCGCAGACACTGCTGCAGCTGCAAAACGTGCTCAGCCCCAGCGTCTTGAGTTCGCTGGAGCTGGTGGAGGGCGCGCTGCAGATCGAAGGCGAGAGCCCCGACCCCCAGAGCCTGCTTCAGCAACTGGAGCGGGACCCGATGTTCACCGGAGTCGATTTCGCCCGTGCCACCAGCAACAACCGTTACTACATCGAGATGCGGCTCAGCACGGTCGACTTCGATGGCTACAGGGAGCGCTATTTCCCGGAGGTCCGGCGCTGAGCCCCGCGCTGACGCCCACAAGGAACGCAGAGAACAATGACCAAACGTGAACAGAACATCCTCGCCCTGGCCCTCGTGGTAAGCGTCGTCTTCGCAGCAACTCAGGGTCTGCCGGCAGCGCGTGCGTGGCATGCACAGGGCGCTTCCCGCGTGGAGCAACTGCAGACCGAGATCGCCCGGGAGCAGCGGCTGCAGGAGACTGCCGCTGACTGGGCCGAACGCCGCGCCGGGGTGGAAGCCCGCGAAGAAGCACTCGAAGCCATGTTGTTCCAGGAAACCTCGATTTCGCTGATCAGCGCCAGCGTGCAGCGGCTGGTGCGCGACCTGGCGGGCGCGAACGGCATCTCCATTACTTCCACCAAGCTGGCAGAGTCCATGGATACGGACGGCTGGCTGCTGGTGGAACAGGAGCTTTCCCTCCAGACCGACAACCAGGAAAACATGCTGCGGCTGTTACGTTCGCTGGAGAGCGCCACACCCTGGCTGGGCGTCAGCAGCTTCAGCGTACGCCGCAACCGCAATGAATACGCCGGCACCCTGACGGTGGTCGGCTTCAGCAGGACCGACGCTTCGCGCGCCGGGCCGGCAGGGTGACGCCATGAGCCGCATCCCACTCAGCCTGCCCATCTTCAGTCAGTTGCTGGAACCCGAAGGCATCGCCCCGGCCCAGGACTACAATGCGTCCGGTGAGCTAGTGTGCAACGCCCTGCCCGCCATTGAACTGCGTGCGCGCATCCGCTTCATCGTGGGCGCCAGCGTGCACTTCCGCCGCGGCCGTGGCGACGAGGTATCGCGCCTGATGAAGCATTGGCGCGCCGAACTGTCGCCGCAGATTGACCAAGGAGCCGACATCTTCGTCTCCGGCTTTGAAGACGACGAAGATTTGAAGGACATGGCCTCCGAGGCCCCCATCATCCGCTTGGTGAACCACCTGTTCGCCCGCGCCCTGGACCTGAATGCCAGCGACATCCACTTCGAGCCCAACGAGGACCACCTCGATGTGCGCTGCCGTGTGGATGGCATCATGACCCGCATCGAGCGCCTGCCCATCAAGATTCACACAGCGGTGGCCTCGCGCCTGAAGCTGATGGCGCGTCTGGACATCGGCGAGAAGCGCCTGCCCCAGGACGGTCGCATCGACTCTCGCATCGGCAGCAAGCAGCTGGACATGCGCGTCTCCACCCTGCCTGGCGTGCACGGCGAATCGGTGGTGCTGCGGATTCTGGATCGCAGCGACACGGCCGTGAGCCTGCAGCAGCTGGGCATGCCCGAGGCCATCCTGGGCACCTACCAGCATCTGATCACTCAGCCCCACGGCATGATCCTGATCACCGGCCCCACGGGCAGCGGCAAGACCACCACGCTCTATGCCACGCTGGAGAAGATCAACAGCGAGAAGCAGAAGATCATCACGGTGGAAGACCCGGTGGAGTATCAGCTGGAAGGCATCACCCAGATCCAGGCCAACGCCAGCATCGGCCTGACCTTCGCCGCTGGCCTGCGTTCCATTGTGCGGCAGGACCCCGACGTGCTGATGGTGGGCGAGATCCGCGACCATGAGACCGCCGAGATCGCCATCGAATCGGCCTTGACCGGACACCTCGTGTTCTCCACGCTGCATACCAATGATGCCGCCGGCGCCGTCACGCGCCTGCAGGACATGGGCGTCGAAGGCTATCTGATCAGCTCCAGCCTGCTGGCCATTCAGGCTCAGCGTCTGGTGCGCCGTATCTGTACTGACTGCAAGGTGGCGCAGCCCATCACTATCGATGAAGCCAACGTGCTGCAGATCAAGGCCAGCGACTACCCGATCCTGCATCGCGGCACCTGCTGCGACCGCTGTGGCGGCACCGGCTACCGGGGGCGCATCGGCCTCTACGAATTGCTGGTCATGTCCGACGCCATCCGTCACCACATTGCCAGCGGCGCCGATGCCAACATCATCCGCGATCAGGCCATCAGCGAAGGCATGAAAACCCTGCGTCAGGATGCCCTGGAGAAACTGGCGGCCGGTCTCACCACGCCCGAAGAAGTCGTGAGGGTCACGCGCGCCATATGAGTGCTGGCTATTATCGTTATCAGGCCTACGACGCCCAGGGCAACGTGCAGACGGGGCAGATCAATGCCGAGTCCGAGCGCGAGGCGCTGAAAATTCTGCAGGGCAAGAAACTGATTCCCGTAAAGATCGCGCGCTCGGAACAGGACGAGGGCGAACGCAGCCGGGGCCGCAAGGTCAAAGGGGTGCACCTGCTGGACTTCACCACCGGCCTGTGCACGCTGGTCGAGGCGCGGGTGCCGCTGGACAAGGCGCTCCGCTTGCTGGAAGGCATCACCGAAGCGCCTGCCATGCGCCAGCTGGTGATCACGCTGCGCCGCGACGTGAAGGAAGGCAAGAGCCTGGCCGAGGCCATGGAGTCGCGACCCGATGTGTTCTCGCGGATGTACATCAACATCGTACGCGCCGGCGAAGAGGGCGGCATTCTGCATCAGCTGCTGCCCGATCTGGTGGATTTTCTGGAAACCAGCGGCCGTAACCGCTCGGCGATTCTGTCGGCCATGATCTACCCCGTGGTGCTGCTGGTGACCGGCATCATCTCCGTGTTTCTGCTGCTGGCCTTCGTGGTGCCGCAGTTCGCCATCATGTTTGAAGATGCCGGCACCGAGATTCCGGCGTCGGCCGCGTTTCTGCTGGCGCTCAGTGAGGGCATTCAGCGTTATGGGTATCTGGTGATCCTGTTTTTCGTCGGCGTCTGGTTCTGGTGGAAGTGGCTGGATGCCGACCCGCAGCGCAAGCTGCAGAAGCATGCCTTCCTGCTGCGCGTGCCCATGCTGGGCGCCCTGCTGCTGTACAAGGATTGCGCGGTATTTGCTCGCACACTGGGCGCGCTGCTCGAGGCTGGCATTCCGCTGATCCGCGCCCTGCGGGTGGCCAGGGAAGTCGTGAGCAATACCGAGCTGACGCGGCACCTGAAGCAGGTGGAAGACGATGTGCGCGGCGGGGCTGGTCTGGGCCTGTCCATGGAGAAGACCAACCGCTTCCCCACGCTGCTGCACCAGCTGATTACGGTAGGTGAAGAGTCGGGCCGCACGGGCAGCATTCTGCTCAAGACGGCCGCGACCTTCGACATGTATGTGAAAAACCAGATGTCCAGTCTGGTGGCTGCGCTGCAGCCGGCCCTGATTCTGTTCCTCGGCATTGCCGTGGGCGGCATCACGATAACGATGCTTTCTGCGGTGTTCAGCATGAACAGCGTGGAATTCTGATACTGAAGCTCGGGAGTTGAATGGTGAACGGAAAAAAACAACTGGCACTTCTGGGTCTTGCCCTGGGACTCTCGTCCTGCGCGATCCTGCCATCGGGCGGTGGCAACAACGCCCCCGCCTCCGGCAGTGCAGGCAGCGGCGTGCAGACTGGCAATGCCGCGACTGGCTCTGCCGTGCTGAGTCAGACGAACGGTGCCGAGTCGCAGCGTGATCTGGAACAACAGCGTCTGATCGACGAGATCAACCGCGTCGGCGCCGCGTCGTCCGTGCCCGGCTATCGTGACGAGGCCCCCGCCTCAGTCAATACGCCGGCGGACAACCTGGTCGAGCTGAACTACGAGCAGGCCGATCTGCGCCTGATTCTCGAAGAGCTGGCCGACGCACTGGACGTCACCATGATCATCGACCCGACCATCGCCGACAAAGTCAGCGTCCGCACCTCTGCCAACCGCCCGCTCACGCAGGAAGACATCTGGCCCCTGCTGCGTCTGCTGACGCGCCAGGTGGGTGTGGTCATTGAGCGCAACGGTGCCGTGTACTACGCCCGCAAGCAGATCAGCAATTTGCCGGAGCAGATCACCACGCCCGCCGATGCCGCTTCTGCCACGGGCAGCATGATCATGCAGATCACGCCGCTGACTTACGTCAGCATCGAATCGGCGCTGGAGATTCTCACGCCGCTGGTGGAGCCGGATGGCCGCGTGGTGCGCATCTCCAACAACAACACCCTGGCTATTTCCGCCAGCGCCACCCAGCTGACCCGCATCAACGAACTCCTTGAAGTGGTCGACGCAGACCCGTTCCAGAATCAGGGCCTGCATCTGTACCAGCTCAGCTACGCCAATGCCGCCGAGGTGGCCACAGAACTGGCAGAGATTCTGGAGCTGATCGAGGGCGCTTCCCCTGCCTATCAGGTGAAAGGTCTGGAGCGCATCAATTCCATTCTGGTCACTGCCCCGGCCAATCGCGGGTTTGACGAGATCACCCGCTGGGTCGGCATTCTCGATGCGGACCGCGAGGAACAGGCCGAACAGCTGTTCCACTACCGCGTGAAGAATCTGACTGCCGTGGATCTGGCTACGACGCTGACTGACGTGTTCGTACTGAACGAGGAAGAGGAAGAAGATGCCATGCCCCCGCGCGATGATCTGGCGGAGACCATCAGCATCGTGACGCCCGACGGCGACACCGTGACCTCGCGTGTTCCGCCCGTTTTCGCAGGGGCTGCTGCGAGCGGTGAAATCGCAGTGTCCGCCGATCTGCGGGTGACCATCGTGGCAGACGAAGCCACCAACAGCCTGCTGATCCGCGCCAATCCGCGTGACTACCGCCAGCTGATGTCGACGATCAACCAGCTCGATGCCGTGCCGCTGCAAGTGATGATCAACGCCGTCATCGCCCAGATCACGCTGACCGACGAAACCCGCTTCGGGGTGGACTGGTCCCGCGTGGCCGACAATGCGCTGAACAATCCCATCTCTACCGCGACCGGCACCGATTTCCTGCCCAATGGCGGACTCGACGGCCTGTTGTTCACCAAGTCCTTCCTCGACGGCGCTGCGCGAGTGGAGGCCACTCTGGAAGCGATTGCCTCCAACAACGATGTGCGCCTGCTGGCGCGCCCCTCGCTGACGGTGGTGAACAACATGGAGGGTGAAATCCAGATCGGCGCCGAGGTGCCTGTGCAGTCCGGCACGCAGACCACCGGCACGGGTGACAACATCATCAGCAGCATCCAGTACCGGCCTACGGGCATCGAGCTCTACATCACGCCGCGCATCAATGACGACGGCGTGGTGAACATGACCATCCGTCAGGTGCTTTCTTCCATTCAGGAAGACACCGGCGTGGCAGGCAACCCCGTATTCCAGAATCAGGAAATCAGCACGACGGTTGTCGTGCGCGATGGCGAGAACGTGGTGCTGGGCGGCCTGATCCAGTCCTCGAATTCCGACCTGAACAGTGGCCTGCCTGGCGTCAGCCGCATCCCGGTGCTGGGCGCCCTGTTCGGTTATCAGCAGGACACCGCGGAGCGCAAGGAGCTGTTCATCGTGCTGCGCCCGGAAGTGGTGAATCTGAATGAAAGCAGCTCGGCCGCGTACGCCGAGATCCTGCGGCGGTTTGAACTGGCCGCCGAGATGTTTGAAGACGCGGGTCTTTGAAGAACCCATGAAAGGAGTAGTCATGAAGACAATGCAACGCAGCGTCGCGCCCCAGGCGCGCGGTTTTACCATCATCGAACTGCTGATCGTGATGGCCATCCTCGGCATGCTGGCCGTGATGGTGGCACCGAACCTGTTCAATCAGGCCGACGGGGCACGTCGTGATGCCGCCATGTCGCAGATCTCGTCCATCGGCTCGGCCCTGGACACCCACCGCCTCGATGTCGGCGAATATCCTGACGATCTGCAGGGCCTGATGGAGAACACTACCGGGCGCTCGTCCTGGAACGGTCCGTACCTGAACAATGATGTGCCACGCGACCCCTGGGGCTTCGAGTTCCAGTACAGCGTCGATGGCACCTCGTACACCCTGATGTCCTACGGCGCCGACGGGCGCGAAGGTGGTGAGGACAATGACGCGGACATCAGCCGCTAACCGGCTGTCCCGGGGTTTCGCCCTGCTGGAGCTGGTGATCGTGCTCGCCATTCTCGCCATGGGCAGTGTGCTGGTCATTCCCAATATCTCCGGCATGAGTGCGCGCACCTTCACTGCGCAGGCGCGGGAAGCCCATTCTCTGCTCAACTACGCGCGGCGCACCGCGGTCGTCACGGGTCAGCCCGCCACGGCGCGCTTTCTGCCGGATCTGCGGGATGCCGAGGCGCTGCGCGAGGCCGGCGACGCTGCGGTGCGCTCCCGGCTGGGGGTCGACGACACCTGGACCGCGCGCGACCTGACACTCTCTTACCGCGACAGCACCCAGCAAGTGACTCCGGTGGAGGAATTCATCGACATCACCTTCTTCCCGGAAGGCGGCAGCACGGGCGGGGCGTTGATTCTGGCGCAGGACAACCGCGAAGTGGTGATCAGCATCGACCCGTTTTCCGGCAAGGTGAAGACGGAGGAGCAGGAATGAGGCGAGGCGCAGAACAACAAGGCTTCACGCTGCTGGAAGTGCTGGTGGCGCTGACCATCACCGGCATGGTGCTGGGCAGCCTGTTCGCCCTGGCGGCAGGCAGCAAGCAGCTGGCGTTTCGTTCCGGCGAGAGCCTGGACGTGGCCATCGAGGCCCGCGCCCGCGTGCAGTTCGCTCTTCTGCAGGACGAGTACGGGGATGTGGAAGAGATCCTGGAGGGCGAGGAGCGCTTCGACATCCGTGCCAATGACTACCTCGAACCCGTCACCCGCAAGACCGAACCCATGGCCATAAAACTGCAGCACTACGAGATTGTTGACGAAGAAACCGATGAGCGCATTTCCGGAACCCGCTGGGTCAAGCTTGAACTGCCCGAGTGAGGCCGGCTTCACGCTGATCGAAG
>CAISYX010000034.1 GCA_903889815.1 uncultured Gammaproteobacteria bacterium | reverse complement strand
TCCACGTTGTAGTTGTTGCCGACGGCAGACAGCGGGTTGGCAAAGTCCTGCACGATGCTGTCGCGCCACTGGTAACCAGTCGCCATGGAGACGGCGCCAGCCGGCAGATCGAAGAGTTCACCGGTAATGGTGACTTCGGCGATATCCAGGAAGTCGCGGTCTGTCGTCAAATGGATCTCATCCCACATCCAGGCCATGATCTCGGCACTGTTGTCGGTCTTGCCTTTCACGTACAGCGGTGAACGCGGGTCTGCCGAACCGAAGGGGTTGAAATACAAATTGTTGTTCACGCCGCCACGACCCAGCAGGGCCTGCTGCAGCTTCTTCAGGTTCATGTTGCCGCGCATTTGCTGTGACCATACCTTGCGCTCCTGTGTGGAGTAGTAGGCATAGCCTGTCCAGGTGTCACTCAGATCAAAACGGGCGCCCAGCTTGATGCGGTTGGAGCTGGTGTCGATGCCGCCTGCCGCTTCACCGAACTCGTTGATCCAGG
The DNA here is from genome assembly GCA_903889815.1 of uncultured Gammaproteobacteria bacterium. GTDB lineage: Bacteria > Pseudomonadota > Gammaproteobacteria > Pseudomonadales > Pseudohongiellaceae > UBA5078. The sequence continues at coordinate 3,611 of CAISYX010000034.1, read as the reverse complement.
CCGGCATGGTGCCCAGTCCAGCGGCGGGACGCCACAGGTAGGGAACCACATCGAAGCCGTAGGTGTTGGCAGGGTGACTGGCAGGAACCAGCAGCACGGTGCGGTTGTTGGGGTTCAAGGCGGTTACCACGCCTTCGGTGGTCTCATCCAGCAGGTAGTTCCAGCTGCCGGTGGCTTCCAGCTGCAGCCAGTCCGTCGCTTCCCAGGTCAGGTTCTGATACAAGTTGTATTCAGTCATGCCGCGGGCATAGGGATAGGTGGTGGTGTAGTTGTACCAGCAGGTCACGTTGTTGCCGGTACCAGTGATGATGCCGCTGGGGATGGCGCCACGCTTGGTGCGGTCTTCGAGGCCCTGATTGAACTTGCCACAGCTTGGGTCAACCAGATTGCCCCCGCTGATACGCCCGCCATGCTGTCCGCCCAGTTTGGGAACCGCGCCGTTGATGCGGCGGTAGGTGCCGGGGTTGCCGGAACCTGAGGAGCCATCGGCCATTTCCCACTCACGGGGACGCTCGTTCATGGCGAGACGCGTACGCTTGCGGGCGTCAAACGCACCCACGTAGTTGATGCCATTGTCGAAGCTCTTGCCCCACAGCAGGGACAGGTTGCCTTCTTCCATGCCACCTTCTTCCGGTGTCTGGTAATAGGCACGGGCACGGAAACCGTCAAACTCCTTGATGGGGATCATGTTGACCACGCCAGCGACCGCATCGGAGCCGTACAGTGCAGAGCCCCCGTCCAGAACCACTTCAATGCGCTCGACGGCGATATCAGGGATCAGGGCGGTCACGGAATTGTCGACGCTGCGGATACCGTCCATCATCGTCAGGGTGCTGTTTTCGCCAAGACCCCGCAGGTTGAAGGTGGTGCCCACACCGCTTTGATCACCGGCAGAGGACGACAGTACGTTCTGCACAGTGTTGGTGTTCTGAGTGAAACTCAGGTCACGGATATAGTTGGCCATGCTTGGCGCACCGGACTGGTAGAGATCGTCCTGGTTGATGGTGGCAACGGGAGAGTTTTGAGCAAAGGCGCTGTTGCGGATATAGGATCCGGTAACAACCACTTCTTCGACTTCAGCGTCCGCAGCAGGTTGAGCCTGCTGGGCCAGAAGAGTGGTCGGGCCGCACAGTGATACCGCGCTGCCCAGCTTGATCATGTTGCGCAGATAATGCTTCTTGCTGACTGCTTGTGGATACTGCATTTACTTCCTCCAGATCTGTGTCGTTTTTGTTGTAATGATCAATTCGTGCGGACACCCCTGTGTCGGCGCTGTCCGTGTCGAACTCGGGTGCGTTCTTGTTTCTTTCCCTGTGCACCCGGTGTTTCTGTCGTTCCCTCTTGCATTTCCTCCCGGATACTCCGGGAAGAAGTCAGAAATTGGCGGTCATCGATGTTGATCCCCGCTATCGAAAGAGGTGAGATGAGGCAATCAACAGAAATGGCGACCCGTATAATACTAGTTGAATGGACCGAAGCAAACCCCGAACGATCGCTCGATGTCATTGTAGAAGGGGTATTCAGAAAACCCGCGAGGACTCAGGCGTGGCGCAGGTCCTGAAGCCGCTCCAGCAATTCCTGCACATCAATTCTGTGTTCGCGACTGAGCGTATCGACGTACAGAATCTCGCTGGTGTTGGGACCGCTGGCGTGCCATCGCCGAATGAAGCGGGCATTGCTGGTGCCGGCAAAAACAGTGTAGGTACGCACGCCCAGTGCGGCACCGATGTGCTGGCAGGCGGAGTCGTAACCAATGAATTCATCGCTGCGTGCAATCAGCGCCGCGATCTCGCCCACGTCGCAGTCAATGCCGAGCAGACGCGCCTGTGGGTTCGCCGCATTGAGGTCCGCAAAGCGCAGCGACTGCGTGGTGAATCCAGCTGCCGTCGCCCGCGCCAGTACGTGGCGGCTGCGCGCGGTTTCTTCGTCGCCGAAGCCCATGTCGAGCAGCACAGTGGTGTCAGGCTCCTGCAACAGGCGCAGCACCAGCTCTGCCTCGAAATCCCCCTCCACGCGCTTGCGCATGTTGCCGCCCACCCCGAGATTGAGGGTGATGACGCGCCGGGCGCCGCCGTGGGACTGCTTGCGGGTGAAACGCGTGGCGGCCTCGATCTGCTCCTGCCCGATCCACACCTGGGGATAACAGAATTCACCCTGCCCCAGCACCGCATCCAGCCAGACATTGGCCAAGGTGGAGATGGACCCTTTGACGGGATAGCCTGGTTTGCCCCGGCTATTGAAGAAGCGGTAGTAACGGTCGGGCACCAGCGGCAGCACGCCCAGCTGCGTCAGGCGGGAATCCGGATCGAACACCAGATAGTCGCCCTCGCCCAGGCCATGCAGCTCCCCCTGCACGCTGGCCACCAGGTCCAGCCACACGCTGAAGCGCTCCACCAGCCCGCCGTGGCGGGCATAGTGCAGCTCGCGGATACGCAGTCCCGAGGACGGCGCCATGATCTGCCGCAGTTTGGCATTGCCCATCACCACCAGTTCGGCGCCGGGAAAAGCGCTGGCCAGCCGCTGGCAGATCACGCGGGTCACAGCCACATCCGCGCCGATGGTCACCCGGGAAAGAATCAGGATCTTCTGCGGGCGCAAACCGGAGGGAAGCGGCAAGTCTGGACTCAGGCGGATCGACTCGATGCGCTGATACAGCTGCTCTTCTGTCTGCAGATGAAACCCGTGCAGCTGCGCGTCCAGACGTGCGCCGCCGGGCAGGGTGCGCAGGAAGCCGGACACCTGGCAGATCAGCCGATTGTAGGTCTCGGTCTGCAAGTCCTCGAAGTCGTCACACAGGCGCTCCACGATCACGCCGAACAGCGTGCGGGCGGCGATCTGGTTGAGGTTCGGGTCGTCGAAATGCGTGGCCATCTCGCAGATCAGGCGGATGTAGCGCTCGTTGTATTCGTCGCTGTAAAAATAACGGTCCACAAAGGTGGCGGCGATGCGCTGTGCCAGTGACTTGAGCTGCTCGGGGTGGGGCGCGGGCAGCGCTTTCAGCGTGTCCCATTGTTCCTGATAATACGCGGGTCTCATTCAAGCACCTCTGGTTGCAAACTGACTTTCAGGTGGCAGCTGGCGGATTTGTTTGGTCTGCCGGAGTTGCCGGAACAGGCGAATTTGTGGGAGCGGGCCTGCCCGCGAACCTTCGCAGCACCTGCTCCATCACACTCTCCGGCGTGATTTCGCGCATGCAGGCGTGGTGCCCCAGCGGACAGGTCTTCTTGTGACAGGGCACGCAGGGCAGATCCCGCTGCAACACAGTGGTACGTTCCAGATTGCTGGCCGTGTAGCGCGCGTTGGTCGGCCCCATCAGCACGATATGCGGCACGTCGAATGCCACCGCATAGTGGCGCGGCCCCGTATCATTGGTGATGAGCAGATTGCAGCGCTTGATGAGCGGCTTGAGCTGCCCGAGATCCACCCGCTGCCGAGCCGTGTTGATGATACGGGCAGTGCTGGCGTCCACAATGCGCTGCGCGATCGCCTCCTCTCCCGGGCCGACCAGCAGGAGAATCCGGCAGCCCAGGGCGCTCTGCAGCAGCTCTGCGAGGCGCGCGAAATACTCCGGTGGCCAGCACTTGGAGGACCCGAAACTGGCGCCGGGGTTC
>CAISYX010000033.1 GCA_903889815.1 uncultured Gammaproteobacteria bacterium | reverse complement strand
GATCCCTGCCAGCTTCAATGAAAACATGGGCCAGGAAAATGCTTCCTGAGGCACTTGTGGCTGGCGCAGCAGTGAAACGGCTTTCAAGCCCAGAGCGACGGGAAACAGATAGGCGAAATAGCCAAACAGCTGAAAGAGCAGATCGGAGATCCACGCGCCAATGTGACCGACAGCGTTGTTGACCTCATCACCCGAGCCTGTTGTGGTAAAACCTGGGTCGGTCGAGGAGTAACTGATCAAGGCAATGAACAAAAAAAGCCCAGCCAGAAAACTCAGGATCAGGGTGCCTTCGCGCACGATGCGTTGCGTCACAGAACTAAGCTGCTGTTCTTTATCGACTTTCTTGTTTGATTTATTTTTCAAACTTTTCAAATACCTGCAAATTTATATTGCATCAAATTCTAGTTTTTCACCGGCGCCATCATAATCAATTTTTGTACTGCCGCAAACCGCGCATCCATCACAGCAGCATGCCTGCGCGAATCGAAAAATTGCATGAGCAAGGGCTACTTATCCACTAGAATAGCCGCCAGTTGAACAGGCGGGCTTTCAATTGAAGACTCACGACCCCATCTGCAACCCAAGCACTCCGCGAGCATACAGGAATCAGCAACTCATGAGCGATGCACAACACCACCGTTTGATCATTCTCGGCTCCGGGCCGGCCGGCTATACCGCCGCCGTCTATGCCGCCCGCGCCAACCTCCGGCCAGTCGTCATCACCGGGATGATCCAGGGCGGTCAGCTGACCACCACGACAGATGTCGACAACTGGCCCGGCGACGTCGAGGGCCTGCAGGGCCCGGCCCTGATGGAAAGAATGCGCCTTCACGCAGAACGCTTCGACACCAGGATCATGTTCGATCACATTCAAAAAACCGATCTGAGCAAGGCACCCTTCACACTCTGGGGCGACTCTACTGTATACACCTGCGATGCGCTGATTATCGCTACTGGAGCCTCCGCACAATACCTTGGCCTGCCTTCGGAGCAGGCGTTCATGGGCAAAGGGGTCAGCGCCTGTGCCACCTGTGACGGCTTCTTTTATCGCAACAAGCCTGTCGCTGTTGTCGGGGGCGGCAATACCGCTGTCGAGGAAGCGCTTTACCTGTCCAACATCGCCTCGCATGTCACCCTGGTCCATCGACGCAATTTCCTGCGGGCCGAGAAGATCATGCAGGACAAGCTGTTCGAGAAAGTCAAAGCCGGGTTGATCACGATCGAGTGGAACCATACTCTGGACGAGGTACTTGGAGACGAAATGGGTGTCACTGGCCTGCGAATTGCCAGTACCGGGGACGGCAGCCAGAAAACCTTGAAGGTCGACGGCGTGTTCATTGCCATCGGCCACAAGCCCAATTCGGATATTTTTGAAGGCCAACTGGAACTTCACAACGGCTATGTCGCAATTCACAGCGGCATCAATGGCAATGCGACACAGACCAGCGTGCCGGGGGTATTCGCCGCGGGCGATATCGCCGACCACATTTATCGACAAGCCATTACCTCTGCGGGCTTCGGCTGCATGGCCGCTCTGGATGCCGAGAAGTTCCTCGACAACTGACGCCGTTGCCCGCGAGGCGCAATACCATGTCGAAGCTGCCCTGGCTGAGTGCGACAGAGCTGCACTTTCCCCCAGTCAATCGCGCACTGCGCGACCCCGACGGTCTGCTGGCCGTCGGCGGCGATCTGCGCCCGGAGCGACTCATCAAGGCGTATGAACAGGGCATTTTCCCTTGGTATCAAGAGCCTCCGATCCTCTGGTGGTCACCCTCCATACGGATGGTGCTGCTTCCGGAAGAACTGCATGTTTCACGCAGTATGCGCAAGCTGCTGCGCAGTGGCCACTACCATGTCACCCTTGATACGGCCTTTGCGCAGGTCATTGCCCACTGCGCACAGATCCGGGAAGTCTACCCGGGCACATGGATAACACCCGAAATGCAGACGGCCTATTGTCAGCTGCATGCGTTGTCTGTCGCGCATTCGGTGGAGGTATGGGAGGAAGGCGAATTGGTAGGAGGTCTTTATGGCATTGCCATGGGGCAACTTTTCTTTGGAGAGTCCATGTTCAGCCTGCGCAGCAATGCATCGAAGACGGCTCTTGTGTGGCTGACACGGCAATTGCAAGCCTGGCACTTTCAGATCATCGACTGTCAGGTGCCCAGCGAACATATGTACAGCCTGGGTGCCAGGGAAATACCGAGGGGGGAATTCCAGACGTACCTGCAGCGCTTTCGGGATGCGCCTGGCCAAAGGGCACCTTGGCAAATGGAGATCAATGTCGATGACCTCTGACGACATTCAGTCGCTGCGATTTTTTCAAACCAAGGCCCACGAGTGCAGTTATCTTGCTGACCGGGAAGCCCGTACCGTCTTCATGGACCCGGAGCAGCCCGTGAGCGTCCTGCTTTACAGTCGCCTTGTCACCGCGGGCTTTCGTCGCAGCGGAACACATCTTTACCGCCCTGGCTGCGACCACTGTGAGGCATGCATTTCCTGTCGCGTCCGGGTTCATGAGTTCACGCACAACAAGCGTTTCGCGCGCCTGTGGAAACGCAATCAGGACTTGCGCAGTATTCAGATCACGACCCCGGATACCCCGGAATTGTTCGAACTGTACTCCCGTTACATCACGCAGCGCCATCCCGATGGCGACATGTTTCCGCCAAATCTGGAGCAATATCGCGCGTTCATTGCGGCGACTACACCGACAACGCAGTTTTTCACATTTCACGACGCACAATCCGTGGTGGCGCTGTGCGTGCTGGATGAGCTGGACCACGGGCTCTCAGCGATGTACACATTCTTCGATCCCGCTCTGGCTGCACGCTCACTGGGCACTTATGTCATTCTATGGCAGATAGAAAAGGCCCGGCGACTCAACCTGCCCTGCCTTTATCTGGGTTACTGGATCAAGGACTGCGACAAGATGCGCTACAAGACAGACTTTCGTCCTCTGGAGTTGCTGATAGGGACAAAGTGGCTGCTCTTGACATGAGCTGTGCAGATCGAAGCGGTTTCGCGACAGATTTGCGCGAGATTTTGCTTATCCGGCGCGAATGAGGCAAAATGCGCGCACGTTTTTGTCCCGGCACACAGTCAGTGCCCGTTTACCCAATCAGGAATGCTTGTTGATGGCAAAAGAAGATCAGATCGAAATGGATGGTGAGGTCGTGGATACACTGCCCAATACCATGTTTCGTGTGAAGCTGGAGAATGGCCACATCGTAACGGCGCACATCTCCGGCAAGATGAGAAAGAACTACATCCGCATTCTGACCGGCGATCAGGTCAAAGTGGAACTGACACCCTATGACCTGAGCAAGGGCCGTATTACTTACCGCGCCCGCTAAGCAAGCGAGGGGCTCACCCCTCGCTCTTGCTCAACTCCCTTCCTTCTGCGCTGCGTCGACCGGTAATGGCGAGTTTGACCTCGTCATTGACGATGGAAACCTGTACTTCCCCGCCATCCACAAGATCTCCAAAGAGAATCTCTTCCGCCAGGGCCTTCTTCAGCTTGTCCTGGATAAGGCGGCCCATCGGGCGCGCGCCCATGGTCTCACTGTAGCCATGCTGCACAAACCAGTCTCTTGCTGACTCGTCAACATGAAGGGTCACCTTCTTGTCATCCAACTGTACCTGCAGCTCCACCAGAAATTTGTCTACAACCGTCCGGATCGTCTCTATCGTAAGCGCGCCGAACTGGACTATGGCATCCAGGCGATTGCGGAACTCTGGCGTGAAAATCTTCTTGATGGCTTCCATCCCATCAGTACTGTGATTCTGTCTGCTGAAACCAATGGAGGCACGGGACATTTCCTGTGCACCCGCGTTGGTAGTCATGATCAGGATGACATTGCGGAAATCCGCTTTGCGGCCATTGTTGTCCGTGAGGGTGCCGTGGTCCATTACCTGCAGCAACAAATTGAAGACATCCGGATGCGCCTTTTCTATTTCGTCCAGCAACAGGACACAATGCGGAGCCTTGGCGATGGCCTCCGTCAGCAATCCTCCCTGATCGAAACCAACGTAGCCGGGTGGCGCACCGATCAGACGCGAAACGGTGTGCCGTTCCATATACTCGGACATGTCGAAACGCAGCAGCTCGATGCCAAGAATTTTTGCCAGCTGACGACTGACCTCTGTCTTGCCGACACCCGTTGGTCCGGAGAACAGATAAGATCCGATCGGCTTGTCGGGATGATTGAGACCGGCCCGCGAGAGCTTGATCGCTGATGCCAGGTTGTCGATGGCCTCGTCCTGACCAAACACCACCATGCGCAAGTTCTCTTCCAGATTCTTCAGCGCCCGGGTGTCTGAAGTGGAAACGTGCTTCGGCGGAATGCGCGCGATGGCAGCCACGACTTTTTCCATATCCTGGGCCTGGATCAACTTCTTGCGCTTGCTGGCCGGCTGAAGGCGCTGGTAGGCCCCAGCTTCGTCGATCACATCGATGGCCTTGTCTGGCATGAAGCGATCATTGATGTAGCGACCGGCAAGCTCTGAGGCCGCCCGCAGAGCGTTGTCACTGTAGCGCAGGTCGTGGTGCTCCTCGAAGCGCGACTTCAGACCCTTGAGAATGCGGTAGGTCGTTTCCACGTCCGGTTCGTTGACATCGATCTTCTGGAAGCGTCGCGACAGGGCGCGGTCCTTTTCAAAAATGCCACGGTATTCCTGATAGGTCGTGGAACCCACACATCGCAAGTCTCCCGATGTCAGTACGGGCTTGAGCAGATTAGACGCGTCCATGACGCCCCCCGATGCTGCGCCAGCGCCAATGATGGTATGGATCTCGTCTATGAAAAGGATCGCTTTCGGATTTTTCTTCAATTCACCCAGCAGTGCCTTGAAGCGCTTTTCAAAGTCACCGCGGTATTTGGTACCTGCAAGCAGCGACCCGAGGTCCAGTGAATAGATGACGTTGCCTCTGAGAATGTCAGGCACTTGTTCTTCCACGATCATCCGGGCGAGGCCCTCAATGACCGCTGTCTTGCCAACACCGGACTCCCCTACAAGCAAGGGGTTGTTCTTGCGACGGCGCGACAGGACCTGAATGACCCGCGTGATCTCTTCGTCGCGACCTATCAGGGGGTCAATCTTGCCAAGCAGGGCCTGCTCGTTCAGATTCGTGGCGAAGCTCTCCAGCGCACTGGCTGCCCGCTCCGGGGGCTCTTCCTCACTCTCCCGAGGCTGAGGAGATTCAGGCTGGCCGTCATGACCCGGAACCTTGGAGGTGCCATGGGTGATGTAATTGACGACATCGATTCGCGCGATGTCCTGCTGACGCATCAGGTAGACGGCATGGCTTTCCTGCTCGCTGAAAATAGCGACAAGGACATTGGCGCCTGTCACTTCGCGCTTGCCAGATGACTGCACGTGAAACACTGCGCGCTGCAAAACGCGCTGAAAGCCCAGAGTTGGTTGTGTCTCCCGCCCGGCTTCGGGCTCGGGGATCACTGGGGTGGTGGAATCTACGAACTCGGTGAGCTCTGTGCGCAGTCGGGCGATATCCGCACCGCAGGCATGGAGCACATCTGCGGCAACTTCGTTGTCCAGGAGCGCAAGGAGCAGATGCTCTACCGTCATGTATTCATGACGCTTCTTGCGGGCTCCCGAAAAGGCGCTGTTCAAAGTAAGTTCAAGATCTTTGCTCAACATGATTCAGTCTTCCGGTTATCTGTCTACTTCCACATTGCAAAGCAGCGGTTGCTCGCATTCTCGCGAATAGTCATTGACCTGCTGCGCTTTGGTTTCCGCGACGTCCTTGCTGAACACTCCACAGACGGCCTTGCCCTCAGTATGCACCTTCAGCATGATCTGCGTCGCCTTCTCCACGTTCATGGCAAAGAAAGAACACAAGACATCGACCACAAAGTCCATGGGTGTGTAGTCATCGTTGAACAACACAACTTTGTACAGTGGTGGCTGTGCAAGTTTGGGGCGGACGGATGAAGTTGCAAGGCCGCTGTCGCGCTCTTCCCCCGAACCTGCATTCCATTCACCCATCGCCTGCCCCCAGGATTCTGGCGGGTTTGGTGCATGTCTTTCAGTCTTCCACATCGTCTGCAATTTCCTGTTTCATTGCGATGAATGCCGGGCTGGCTGGCAGTCTTGGTCAGTCATTCAGCCTGACAATCATACGCTGTATACGTTCGCGAAAGGTAAAGGATTCATTGCCTCGATGCGCTCGCAATAGACCTTCGCGCCGAGCACTTCAGTGCACCAAAATGCACCAGCACGCCATCAAGGCTGTGGTTTCTAAAATTGACAAGCCTAAATCATTGCGTTATACGAAATGGGCTAGTGGATTTCCTACGTAAACAATAACAACAAAACGTTACACGGGAGCATTGCCATGGGTACAGGGCAAGTGAAGTGGTTCAACAACGCAAAAGGCTTTGGATTCATTCTTCCGGACAATGGGGGCGACGATCTGTTCGCTCACTACTCCGCAATCGGAATGGATGGTTACAAGACCCTCAAGGCAGGCCAGACCGTCACCTTCGAGACCATCGAAGGCCCCAAGGGTCTGCACGCTACCAATATTCGACCGATTGTTCAGGAGCATGAGGAGTCACACGCCGTCAACGGCGGCTGACTCAAGTCATGGTGCTCTCGCCATGATCGTCCTTCGCGAAATGTCACCCTCATCGGAACAACGCCAATGAGGGTGCTTTGCGTGCGTGTTTAGAGGCTGGCAATCGCCGCATTGAACGTCGTGCTCGGACGCAAGGCATGGGCAGCTTTCTGATTATCGGGCTGATAATACCCACCGATATCCACGGGCTTTCCCTGAACGCCATTGAGTTCGGCAACGATGCGCGCTTCGTTCTCCGTCAACAACTTCGCCACGGGTGCAAAATGCGCCTGAAGAGCGGCATCCGCTGTCTGGGCAGCAAGGGCCTGCGCCCAGTACAGCGCCAAGTAGAAGTGACTTCCGCGGTTATCAAGATGTCCAACCCGTCGCGTTGGCGATTTGTCATTGTCGAGGAACAGACCCGTCGCCTTGTTCAACGTGTCTGCAAGCACCTGAGCCTTATTGTTGCCAGACTTCATGGCGAGATCTTCCAGTGAAACAGCCAATGCCAGAAATTCACCAAGCGAATCCCAGCGCAGGTGACCCTCTTCGAGGAACTGCTGCACATGCTTTGGCGCGGAGCCACCGGCACCGGTCTCGAACAGACCTCCACCCGCAAGCAGAGGTACGATGGACAGCATCTTTGCACTTGTGCCCAACTCAAGAATTGGGAAAAGGTCGGTCAGGTAGTCCCGCAACACATTGCCGGTAACAGAGATCGTGTCCTTGCCCTCGCGGATGCGTTCCAGAGAAAAGCGGATCGCTTCCACTGGCGACATGATGCGGATATCGAGCCCTTCCGTGTTGTGATTCTGCAGATAGACGTTCACTTTCTTGATCAGCTCCACGTCATGCGCACGCTTGTTGTCCAGCCAGAACACAGCGGGTGTTGACGTTGCACGGCCACGGACAACAGCAAGCTTTACCCAGTCCTGTACGGGGAGATCCCGCGTCTGGCACATGCGCCAGATGTCGCCCTGCGCAACCTGGTGTTCAAACAGCACAGCGCCTGCGGCATTGACCACACGCACCACGCCATTGGCCGGCGCTTTGAAGGTCTTGTCGTGCGAACCGTACTCCTCGGCCTTCTGAGCCATCAGTCCGACATTGGCAACACTGCCCATCGTGCTGACATCAAATGCCCCGTGTTTCTTGCAGAAGTCGATGGTCTCCTGATAGATGCCGGCATAGCAACGATCAGGAATCATGGCCTTGGTGTCGTGCAGCTTGCCGTCAGTGCCCCACATCTGTCCGGATGCACGAATGGCCGCGGGCATGGAAGCATCCACGATCACATCGCTGGGAACATGCAGATTGGTGATGCCCTTGTCGGAGTCCACCATGGCCAGCGCAGGGCGTGTCTTGTAAACGGCCTGGATATCCTCTTCGATCTGCTCGCGCTGCGCCTGCGGCAGCTTCTTGATTTTCTCGTACACATCGCCAAGACCATTGGCCGGATCCACGCCCAGTTCCTTGAAAACAGCGGCATGCTTTGTGAAAACGTCTTCAAAATACACGGTGACGGCGTGACCAAACATGATCGGGTCGGACACCTTCATCATGGTGGCCTTCAGGTGCAGCGACAGCAACACGCCGGTACGGGCAGCATCGGCGATCTGCTCTGCGAAAAAGCTGCGCAACTGCGAGCAACGCATGACGGACGCGTCGATGATCTCGCCTGCCTGCAATGCCGTCTTCTCCTTCAACACCTTGACTTCGCCGTCAGTTCCGACAAATTCGATGCGGACATTGTCTGCCGCCGCCATCACCGCCGACTTCTCGCTGGAATAGAAATCACCGTCGCTCATGTGCGCGACGTGGGACTTGGAGTCCGGGCTCCACTTGCCCATGGAGTGCGGATTCTTGCGTGCAAACGCCTTGACTGGTGCCGCCACGCGGCGGTCCGAGTTGCCTTCTCGCAGAACCGGGTTGACGGCACTGCCCAGCACTTTCGCGTAACGTACCTTGGCGTCCTTTTCCGCATCCGTGACGGCATTTTCAGGGTAGTCCGGCACCGCATAGCCGTGGGCCTGCAGTTCCTTGATGGCAGCCTGCAATTGCGGAATGGAGGCGCTGATATTGGGCAGTTTGATGATGTTGGCTTCCGGGGTCTGGGCCAGCTCGCCCAGCTCAGCGAGGGCATCAGACTGGCGCTGCGCTGGTGTCAGAGCATCCGCGAAACTGGCAATGATGCGACCCGCAAGAGAGATGTCCTTCGTCGTGACGTTGATGCCAGCCGGCCTTGCGAATGCCTGAAGGATCGGCAGCAGGGAATAAGTGGCAAGCGCAGGCGCTTCGTCAGTGATGGTGTAAATAATCGTTGGAGCATTGGTCATGATTTTTCCTTGATTACGTGGACAGACTTCACCGGAGGTCTTCAGTGACGGGATACGGGACTTGATCTCTGCACTGCGGGGATACGCAAGAGCCTGATGCTCTGGCTGAAACTGGCGGCATTGTAGCAGCAGCTCATTTGTTAGAATAGCCGCCCGCCCACCCCAGAGCAGACCTATGGCCAGACTGATTCTTCTCAACAAACCCTTCGACATGCTGTCGCAGTTTACCGATGACGAAGGACGCCCCACCCTGGCAAATTGCGTGGACGTGCCGGGGTTCTATCCGGCCGGGCGTCTGGATCGGGACTCCGAGGGGCTGTTGCTGCTGACCGATGACGGACGCCTGCAACAGAAAATCAGCGACCCGCAACACAAGATGGGAAAAGTCTACTGGGCGCAAGTGGAAGGGATCGCCAGCGACGAGGCCCTAATCAGACTGGCCGAAGGGGTACTGCTCAATGACGGCATGACCCGGCCGGCGAACGCGCGACGGCTTGCAGAACCCGCGCTGTGGCCGCGGACTCCTCCTATAAGAGAGCGGCGCAACATTCCCACGTCATGGCTTGAGATCACGCTGTTTGAGGGGCGCAACCGTCAAGTGCGGCGCATGACGGCGGCGGTCGGACTGCCGACACTGCGCCTGGTGAGGGCTGCGGTCGGGCCCTGGGCTCTGGGCGCTCTCCAACCGGGAGATTGGACCATGGTAGAGGTTTAGCGCTTGTCCCAGCGCGCGCGGGCTTGCTCATCGGCGCTGCGGCTTTCGATCCACTGCGATTCTGCCTCAGTCCGCTGCTTCTTCCAGAACGGTGCCCGGGTCTTCAGATAGTCCATGATGAACTCGGCTGCTGCAAAGGCATCGCCGCGATGCGTACT
>CAISYX010000032.1 GCA_903889815.1 uncultured Gammaproteobacteria bacterium | reverse complement strand
CACCGTGGGCAACACCACCTACGGCCTGTTCCGCGATGGCAAGGGCAGCACCCAGATCAAGCCCGAGAATGCGATGGTCAGCTTCAAGCTGGACAGCGCCCAGGCCTTCTACCATTCCGATACCGGCGTCGTCGCCATGCAGGTCAACAGCGGCGCGCTGAACATCAATTTCAACGAGCGCAGCTTCGCCACCCAGCTGGGTCTGAGCCACGCCGCCACCGGCGCAGTCGATTTCACGGCCGCGGGCCGGATCTTCGACTCAGGTTATTTCCACAACAACACCGACACGCAGAAGATGGCCGGGGCCATCAGCCTCACTGGCTCTGAAGCCGGCTACTTCTTCGAGAAGCAGCTGGGCGCTGGCAACAGCGTGCAGGGCCTGACGCTCTGGGATGCGCAGTAATGACTCAGAACGTCTCCCATCCACCGCTGTTGCACCGCGCCCTGACGTACCTGTTGCGTCAGGTGCCGGTGAATGCGCGTCTGCTGCTGCTGGCAGCGGCGGGCGTGTTGACGGCGGGGCTGGTGAGTCTGTTTGCGGGCAGTGTCGCGACAGTAGAGGAAAGCGTCGGCGCGCTGGGCTGGACCCTGAATGCCGAGTATGCCGCCGAAGAGCGCATCACCATCGTGGCCATCGACGAGAAGAGCGTCGCGCAGGAAGGCCCCTGGCCCTGGACGCGCGACACCATGGCGCGCCTGGTCACCGCCCTGAATCAGGCTGGTGTGCAGTTGCAGCTGCATGACATCGTTTACCCGGAAGCCCGCGAGGGCGACGCGCAGTTGCTGGCTGCATTGCAGGCGGCGCCCGGCGCGGTGCTGGCCCAGGTGCCCGTGCTGCAGTCCGAGCAGGATGTGCGGGCCGGCGCGATGTCGCACCCGCTGGCAGGCATCGCCTGCACTGCCGATCTGGCCTCGGCCGCCAGTTTCGTCGCCAACACCCCCTCTATCAACGCCATTCCCAAGGGCCACTTCACGCCGGTCGTCTCGGGCGACGGGGCCATTCGCAAAGTGCCGGCCGTCATCTGTCTGGATGGCAACGCCTACCCGGCACTCACCATCAGCGCCTTCCTGCAGGCCATCAACACCCCGGTGTGGGGCGCCACTATAGAAGTTGGCACTTCCCTGTTCGGGCCGGCCCAGCTGATGGAGCTGGATGCCTACCCGGGCCTGCGCATTCCGCTGGATGCTGAAGGCAATCTGCGCATCTCTTACCGCAACGCGCCGGAAGCCTACCGCGCCGTGTCGGCCGCCGATGTCATCAATGGCACGGCCGATCTGTCTTTGCTCGACAATGCCTGGGTGTTGATTGGCGCCACCGCCTTCGGCATCGGCGACATCGTGCCCACGCCTTACAACGGCGCCGCCCCCGGTGTGGAGCTGCAGGCCCGCATGCTCGGCAGCCTGCTCGATGCCAACGTGCCATTTACGCCCCGCGCCGCGCCCCTGCTGCTGGGCCTGCTGTGTCTGCTGTTCGCCGGCGTGCTGTACCTGCTGGCTACCTACCGCGAGCGTTTCGCCAGCGCGGGCCTGCCCGTAGCCGGCGTGGCGCTGCCAGTGCTGGCCCTGGTGGTGCACATGCAGCTTCTGAGCAGCGGCAACGTGTGGCTGGGCTGGGTGGCTCCTGCGCTTTACGGCCTGATCGGCGCCAGCGTGTTGATGCTGCTGGAACAGGCTCGCGTGCGAAGCGAACGCAGCCGGGTGTT
>CAISYX010000031.1 GCA_903889815.1 uncultured Gammaproteobacteria bacterium | reverse complement strand
GCCCCCGCACTCTGACCCTCGCGCCTGCCGCCAGCGAATGGGCTGGTGCTCTCCCGGCGCGAGTGGGGGCGGCGAAGGCACTTCGAAACATGGTGATACAGAAAATCGGCTGTACGCGCGCGAAACCGCTGTGGCACGCTGACCTCCAACTCAGAGATTCATTGTGACCGGCCTTCGCTGGCACAGGACTCGACGTCGCGTGCCCGGAGTGCAGATGGTGATCGTTGCGCGCCTGGATGGCGCGCACCGAGCCCCCAGGGATGGGTTTACGGCGTATCGACATCTGTACTCCGGGCAGGCGACAACGCCAATTAATTGCGAGTGAATTGGAAAACACCACAATGGAACAACGCGAAAACGACAATCTGCACATCGTCCTTCAGGAAGAACTCCCCAGTCCCCGTGCTCTCAAGGACGCCATGCCCGTGACAGGTGCAGCCCTCGAGACGGTGCT
Organism: uncultured Gammaproteobacteria bacterium; assembly: GCA_903889815.1. Classification (GTDB taxonomy): domain Bacteria; phylum Pseudomonadota; class Gammaproteobacteria; order Pseudomonadales; family Pseudohongiellaceae; genus UBA5078. The sequence continues at coordinate 1,161 of CAISYX010000031.1, read as the reverse complement.
CGCCGGCCACAAGGGCGTGAAGGGTATTCTCGACCGCAAGGACCACAGACTCATGGTGGTGGTCGGTCCCTGCTCCGTTCACAACGTGGAGGAAGCCATGGACTATGCGCGACTCCTGAAGCCGCTGGCCGACGAGTTGCAGGACACCTTCATGATTGTCATGCGCGTGTATTTCGAAAAGCCGCGCACAACGGTGGGCTGGGAAGGTCTGATCTATGATCCACACCTGGATGGCACACATCGCATCGAGCATGGACTGCGCATTGGCCGTCAGCTGATGCTCGACATCAATGCCCTCGGCCTGCCTATCGCCATTGAGGCGCTCGATCTCATAACGCCGCAATATCTTCAGGACCTCGTTTCCTGGACCGCTGTCGGCGCGCGCACGACGGAATCGCCCACGCATCGCAAATTGTCGAGCGGCATCTCGTCAGCCGTAGGCTTCAAGAACAATGTGGATGGCAGCCTGACAGTGGCGGTCAATGCCATTCGCTCGGCCTCGTCGGCCAATTCCTTCATCAGCGTGACGGACGAGGGCAAGGTGGCTGCGTTCCGCACAGCTGGCAATCCCCATTGTCACGTGATACTGCGTGGCGGCAAGGAGCCCAACTACGGGCCGGAATTCGTGGCGCGCTGTGAGGAGGATCTGCGCAAGGCCTTCCTGCCGGAGAACATCATGATCGACTGCAGTCACGGCAATTCCCAGAAGAATCACCTGAAGCAACTGGACGTTCTGGAAAGCGTGACGCAGCAGATCGAACAGGGCAACAGGTCGATCATCGGCGTGATGATCGAAAGCAATCTGTGCGAGGGCAATCAGCCGATTCCGGATGATCTGGAAGAAATCCGTTATGGAATTTCGGTGACGGATGCCTGCATCAAGTGGGAAACCACGGAGACGGCGCTGCGCGACATGGCCAGACGTCTGCGCGGCGTGCTGCCGGGGCGTTGAATTGCTGGTGTGTCTTCGATGCCGAAGCCTGTCGTCCGCAGGGCTGGTGCTCAGGACACGCCGTTAACCCATCCATGGGGGCTCGGCGTGTCCAGAACGGCGCAGCCCCCGGCGCCTGACGGCTTCAGCACTCATCACCCCAGCACTTTGCGAATGCTCTGCACCAGATAATCGACATTGCCCTCACTGATCCCCGCCACATTGATCCT
>CAISYX010000030.1 GCA_903889815.1 uncultured Gammaproteobacteria bacterium | reverse complement strand
TTACCTTATACAGCTATTGACAGAACTCCAGGTTCACAAATCAGGAGTGCGCCCCGCGAGCGCGCCATCACCGCCTGCCTTGCTTACTTTTTTTGAACTGTCAACCGATGCAAGTGCGGTGCTTCTCAAATTCGGTGGCGTCGTTGCTTCAAAAAGCATTTCCGAATAGCTGACTATTTTGTGCGGAAATTGCTTTTTATTTTTGTGGATATTGCATTCACCTTTGGCACAAATAGTTATTCTGCGCTATAGAGTATGTGAGTAGATGAAGGAAGCAGTGGTTCGGATGCAGTGGTCCCCGGCCGAAGGGCCGGGGACCGCTTGTTACCGCGCGGCCCCCGTATGTCAGTCCTGCACCGCCTCCACAATCGTGGAGATGGTGTCCTGGTCATGAATCTGCTTCAGCGCCCCGGTGAAGATGTTGTAGTGCCAGCCCTTCAGCGTCAGGGTGCCTGCTTCCACGCGTGAGCGAATCCACGGATAGGTCATCAGGTTGCGCAGCGAGTAGCCCACGGCGGCCTGTTCGCAGTAATTGAAGGTGGCGTGGTCGTCCAGTTTGTCCGGGTCGGCCAGCTTGGCCACGGGGGCCACGATGGACATCCAGCGGGCAATGAACGTGTCCTTGGGCATGGATTCCGACTGCAGCACCAGCGAGCGGATGCCGCCGCAGCGTGAGTGGCCCAGCACGATGATCTCGGGCACTTCCAGCACGGTAATCGCGAACTCCAACGCGGCGCTGGTGCCGTGGTAGGCACCCTCGATCTCATAGGGCGGCACCAGATTGGCCACGTTGCGAATCACGAACAGCTCGCCGGGCTCGGTGTCGAAAATCAGTGCCGGTTCCATGCGCGCGTCGCAGCAGGCAATCAGCACGTAATTGGGGCGCTGCTGCTCGGCAAGCCGGCGCAGTTTTTCGCGGTTCTCTGAAAAATAGCCATTCTTGAAGCGCTGGTAGCCAGCGAGAAGTCTGTCACTCATAAGGTCATCCTGATCTGCTGCGTTGGTCTTATTGGTTATTCCGGAAGAATGCGCATGATCCCGTCCCCTTCTGTGGCAACGTAGATATAGCCGTCCGGTCCCTGCTTGATGTTGCGCACCCGGCCGATGCCGGCGAAGACGTTCTCGCTGGCCACCACGTTGTTGCCTTCCAGCACCAGATGCACGATGTAATTGAATTTCAGCGAGCCCACCAGCAGGTGCCCCTTCAGCTCGGCGCCGTAATTGTCACTGGTGATGAAGGCCATGCCCGAGGGCGCAATGGAGGGGTCCCAGTAGAACACGGGCTGCTCGAAGCCTTCCCGGCTGGTGGCCTCGGCCAGCGGCTGGCCGTTGTAGTCGATGCCGAACCCGATGATGGGCCAGCCATAGTTCATGCCGGGCCGGATGATGTTGATTTCATCGCCGCCCATGGGGCCGTGTTCGTGTTCCCAGATCTCGCCCGTGGTGGGGTGAATGGTCAGGCCCTGGGGGTTGCGGTGGCCATGGGAGAACACGGCGGGTTTGGCGCCGGGGGTGTTGACGAAGGGGTTGTCGGCGGGAATGCGGCCGTCGTCATGCAGGCGGTAGATCTTGCCGCCGTCGCGCTCCAGTTGCTGCGCGTTGTCGAAATGGGCGCCGCGCTCACCGATGGAAAAGTACAGAAAGCCGGCGTTGTCGAACGCGATGCGGCTGCCGTAGTGGGCGCGGCTGGAGGTATTGCCTTCGCCCTTGTATAGCACTTCCTGGTTCACCAGTGCATTGCCTTCCAGCGTCGCACGCATCAGCGCCGTGTGACTGCCGCCTCCGCCTTCCGGGCTGGAATAGGTAATGTAAAGCCAGCCATTGCTGGCGTAGTCAGGATGCAGGGCGATGTCCAGCAGGCCGCCCTGACCGTTCACGTGCACGTCGGGCACCCCTTCCAGCGGCTCGCTGAGTTGGCCATCACTTACGCGGTACAGCTCGCCGCGACGGTTGGTCACCAGCATGTCGCCGTCGGGCAGCCACGCCATGCCCCAGGGCAGGGCGATTTCCGACGTGACTACTTCAGTGCGGAAGCCCGGCTGCGTCTGAGCCTGCAGGCTACCGAAGGGCAGCGCCATGGCGAGCAGAGCAAGTCCGAGAAGGGGCACTTTGCTGCGAGTACTGAATGAGGTCATGAGGGAGTCCTGTGCAAGGTTCATATGGCCGGAAGCGCCGGTTGGGCATTGTAACCAACTCTTTGCGTCGGAAGCACCTCTGGCTGTTCGCGGCCAAGCCCGCTCCTACAAAGGCAGCCAGTCTCACACCGGCGTCAGCAGAGGCTCGCCGGCAAAGTGCGCCGCCAGATTGTCGATCACCAGCTGGCCCATGGCGCGACGAGTCTCCACGGTGGCACTGCCGATATGCGGAAACAGCACCACGTTGGGCATGGCCCGCAGCGCTTCGGGCACCTGCGGCTCGCGGGCATACACGTCCAGGCCCGCGCCGGCAATCACGCCCTGCTGCAGGGCAGCGATCAGGTCAGCTTCGTTCACCGTGCTGCCGCGACCCACGTTCAGGAAGATGCCCTCTGGCCCCAGGGCGCGGAACACCTTCATGTCCACAATGCCCTCTGTCTCGCGGCCGCCCGGCAGCATCGAGAGCAGAATGTCGCTCACCTTGGCCAGCGCCCCTATCGAATTGTAGTAGGGAAAAGGCACGGCCTTGGGGCTGCGGTTGTGATAGGCAATCTTCATGCGGCAGGCCAGGGCGCGCAGCGCGATGTCTTCGCCGATGGCGCCCATGCCGATGATGCCCAGGGTCTTGCCCGCCAGCGAGCCACCGAACGGGAACGGGCCCTGTGGCCACTGGCCGGCGCGCACGAACTGATCGGCCTGGATCAGGTTGCGGGAGGTCGAAAGAATCAGGGCCAGTGCTATGTCTGCCACCGCATCGTTGAGCACCCGGGGCGTGTTGGTCACA
>CAISYX010000029.1 GCA_903889815.1 uncultured Gammaproteobacteria bacterium | reverse complement strand
GGGTGTAACGGGTGTGATGAGCATCGCCACCAAGGTGGGTCCACTCGACAGTATCCTGAGCCTGCGCGGGAGCCCCGGCGGCCAGCAACAAGCCCAGCGTCAACGCCTGACTCAGTGTACGCCAGCGATTGCTCGCCGGCTGTCGGGAATGCCCCGACCCTTCATGCTCTTTTATCATTGTTATTACCTCATGGAGCAGATTTAGTAGATTGCAGACAAACCACAGGACCAGCATGGTGCATAACGTGCGTTCCAGCAGGAGAGTAGCGCAAGCCGCCCTTGCGCGTCCAGCCACAGGGGCGGCCTGCCATCAGTGTGCTTCAGCTTCCGCGACAGGGCCGTGCAGACTCATGGCAGTCAGTCGCGGCCCGGTCTGCAGCACGAAATACTGCTCGCCCTGATGCACGTAGCTCATCATGCCGTAGGCACTCGATTCCGGCACGGCGACGCGAGACAACTCACGCCCCGTGGCTTTGTCGATGGCGAACAGATGTGGCGTGCCGTCGCTGACTTCACCGGCGTACACCAGCATGGACGGCGTCACCAGCATGGGCGCATGGGCGCCGGTGCCGGTATTGCCGACATCGATACCCGCCAGTGCCGGGTTGTTTCTGATGCGGTCAGGTGTCTCTCCCACGGGGATGTACCACAGGTGCTCGCCGGTGTTCAGGTCGATCGCGGTGATGCGGCTGTAAGGCGGCTTCCACAGCGGCAGGCCGGTGGGATGGCGGGGCGACCCTGCTCCAGGACCATTGGCATAGCGCGCCGGAGTGAGACCCGTCGTGGTTGTGCCATTGTCGGTCATGTAACGCAAATCAGCCTCTTCACCAGGCAGCAGCTGGTTGGCACTGCACCCCATGCGGGACGTCACGAACACGACGCCAGTCTCGGGATCGGCTGCCGCCGGTCCGGTGATATTGCTGCCGCCGCTCGGGCACCAGAAGGCACCGCGCTTGCCAAGTGGGTTGTCACGGTGCAGCGGCGGGTTGTAGAGCGGACCAATCTGCCAGTCAGCCAATGCGACAATTGCCTGAGCACGCATCTCTGGCGTGAAATCGATCAGCATGTCCTCGGAAAGTCCGCCGGGTTCATAGGGCAGCGGCTTCGTGGGGAAAGGCTGTGTGGGAGACAACTGCTCGCCCGGCACGAGAGAGGGCGGCACGGGGCGTTCCTCGATCGGCCACAGGGGCTCACCGGTTTCCCGATTGAAGGCAAACAGCATGGCCTGTTTGGTGGCCTGCGCGAGAGCCTTCACCGTCTGTCCCTCATGCTGCACATCGATCAGCACCGGCGCCGTCGGAATGTCGTAGTTCCAGACATCATGATGCACCAGCTGGAAGTGCCAGCGACGCTCACCTGTCTGCACATCCAGGGCGATCACGCTGGTCCCGAAAAGATTGTCACCTGGCGAAAAACCTCCGTAGTAATCCACAGTCGGAGGATTGGTTACGGCGTAGACAAGGCCCAGTTCCGGGTCAGCGGACAGTGGCGCCCAGGGCGACACGTCGCCTGTGTACTGCCACGCATCGTTCTCCCAGGTGTCATGGCCGAACTCACCGGGCCGGGGAATCACGTTGAACTTCCATTTGAATGCGCCGCTCTTCGCATCGAAGGCCAGAATGTCACCCGGGATATTCTCGATGCGGGACTGGTTGTAACCCTGCTCGGCTGAGTTGCCGACGACGACCACCCCATTCACCACGATGGGTGGCGAGGACGACGTAACATACCCCACTTCCTTGGGGATGCCGAAGTAGGGATCGAAGTCATGCCCGAGATGGGCCAGCAGATCCACCACACCCGTCTGGGCAAAGCCGTCGATGGGCACCGGGGCGCCGAAGCCGGGCAGCGGAGCACCGGTATCGGCGTCCAGTGCTGTCAGGAAGAAGGCGGGGCTGATGATGTAAATGACACCCTTGCCGTCCACTTCTGCATAGGCCACGCCTTTGCCGTAGTCGGCACGCATCGAGTATTCCCAGCGGAAGGTATTGGGCTCACGGTAGGACCACAGCGTCTCCCCGGTCATCGGGTCCATGGCCACAACATGGCGACGGGGGCCCGCGACAGTGAAGAGTTTGCCGTCCACATAGCTCGGGGTGGAACGGCCACTGCCTGCGTCAAAACTCGCACCATCCCAGACCCATGCAGTTTTCAGCTCGCCGAAATTTTCGGGAGTGACATTGGCAGCCGGGGTAGAACGGGTGTGGTGGGCATTGCCCCCCAGATGGGTCCATTCAACAGTATCCTGCGCGAAGGACAGTGAGGTGGCGGCCAGCAGCAGCCCGGTCTGGAGCATTTTCGACAACACACCGGCGAGCGGGTGTCGGGACTTGCGGGAAACCTTGCGGACGGACTTCGGGCCTGCGTGCTCTTTTATCATTGTTGTTATCCTCAGTGAGCAGATCGGAACCATACTGGCACGGCACGAGAGTAGCGCGCTGCGCATGGCATGTCCAATCAGCAAACACCGGAAACCACAGCTTTGAACGATCAGTTGCCTGAAGGCAGGGGCACGATGCGGAATGCGGCCTGACTGCCAAGTATGGCAACCAGCTCCGTGAGGGTTTTATGCATCTGCTCACGGAACTGCCAGGGCGTATTGACGATGAGCATTCCTGAACCGTGCATTCCGAATTCCGCGGCCTGTTCCTGCACGGTGAGCTCCAGCAGCAGCATGTCTGGCAGCGCGTCGCGCCCCAGTGCGGAGATCAGCCATTCGCTGTGGTCGCGCTGCCGGGCGAGCCGCGGATACCAAAGCGCCAGCACGCCGACCGGCCAGCGTCGGTGCAGTTTGGCGAGGGTCTGCTGGACACGCTGGTAGTCTTTCTTCTCTTCGTAGGACGGATCGATCAGGGCCATGCCGCGACGCGGATCCGGGGGCGTCAGGGCCAGCAGGCCTTCGAAGGAATCGCGGTGGTGCAGGCTCACCCGCTTGTCGTGCCCGAGATAGTGGTGCAGGGACTCGATTTCAGCAGGGTGCAGTTCCAGAACATGCAGTCGGTCATGTGCGCGCAGCGCACTCTGGATCAGTACCGGTGATCCCGGATAGAAGCGGAGTTTGCCCTTGGTATTGCTGGCTGCCACGCGCTGAACATAGGCGGCCAGCAACGGGTCGGTGATCGGCGCGTCCCACAGGGGCACGATGCCTGATTCGTGCTCCCGATTGGTCTGGGCGTGCTCGTTGAAAAGATCATAGAGGCCGCCGCCGCCATGGGAGTCGATACAAGTGAACGGCTTGTCCTTGGCAGACAATTTCTGCAACAGCCCCAGCAACACAAGATGCTTCAGCACGTCGGCATGATTGCCGGCGTGAAAACCGTGACGATAACTGAGCATGGGTGTCTCCGGTGTCTGGCGGCGCTCACAATCGCGAACACCGCCAGACGGGTGATCAAACGGGGCGAACGTCGGGCAGGCCGTGCTTGTTGGCAAAATAGGGGTTTGGAGAAAGGTAGGACCCCACAATCATGCCGATCAGACTAAGGAACAGGCCGACCAATTGCGGCTCGAAAGGGACATCCGGAATGAAGATTTCCAGAAACAGCCAGCTCCCAAGGCCAAGCGCCATGGATAAGGTGGCACCCAGATTGCTGGCACGGGACCAGAACAGCCCGGCGGTCAAAGGCACGAAGACGCCCGCCAGTGTAATGCGATAGGCGTTTTCCACCATGGCGTGAATGTCAGAACTGGACAGCACGGCATTGGCGACCACCAGCAGCGTGAACACAAAGACGGTGTAGCGGGTATAGCGCAGCAGTTGCTCATCCGTCATGTCCGGCTTGAAGTTCTTCAGCACGTTCTCGGTGAACGTTACTGAAGGCGCCAGCAGTGTGCCGGAGGCCGTACTCATGATGACCGACAGCAGGGCGCCGAAGAACACCGCCTGCAGCCAGAATGGCATGTGCAGTACGACAAAGGTGGGCAGCACCAGCTGGGAGTCCTCAGCCATCAGGCGACTGGTAAGCTCCGGGTCCACCAGGCTGGCACTGTAGGCCAGGTACAACGGGACCGCGGCGAAGAAGAAATAAGCGATGCCGCCAAGTGTTGTGGCCCAGACAGCCACTGTTTCATTCTTGGAGGTATTGACACGCTGGAACACGTCCTGTTGCGGAATTGACCCCAGTGCCATGGTGAATAACGCCGCCATCCATCCCAGCATGTCCACCAGATCGAGTGTCGGCAGCCAGTTGAATTTACCCTCTGCTGCTGCCTTGCTGATGACGGTGGACATGCCGCCCGCCATCTCGCTGGCACTGCTGGCGACCAGCAACAGACCGATCACGATGACGACCATCTGCACACAGGTGGTGACCGCCACTGACCACATCCCGCCGAACAGGGTATAGACAAGCACGACGGAGGCACCAATTATCATGCCCTGAGTCATGCTGACCGTGCCGTCGGAAAGCACGTTGAACACCAGACCCAGTGCGGTCACCTGGGCAGAGACCCAGCCGAGATACGAAAGCACGATGCAAGTAGAAAGCACCAGCTCGGTCTTCTTGTTGTAGCGGATGTGAAAGAAGTCACCCAGGGTCATCAATTTCAGTCGGTACAAAGGCAGCGCGAAGACCAGACCGAACAACACCAGACAGACCGATGCACCGAGCGGGTCGGAGATCAGACCGCGGAACCCCTCGTCCAGAAAGGTGGCCGAGATGCCGAGCACGGTCTCAGCCCCGAACCAGGTGGCAAAGACCATGGCCATGACCATGAACATCGGCAAGCTGCGCCCTGCAGTGATGTAGTCGCTGGCAGAATGAACCTTGCGGGAGGCGACAAGCCCGATGGCAATCGAAATGACGAGATAGACGACAACAAGTGCTAGCAGCATGATGGTTTCCGGTCAGTAGTGGACGTTCCGATGGCATGATAGGAAAACTCTGCGAAAAAATCACCGCCCAGTTTTATTGCGCGTCCCGCGATGCCGCTCCACACTTTCTATGCTAGTGTAGCGGCTCGTCAATCCAAGCCGATACAGAGACTTACGTGGCCATCAACTTCTACAGGAAAATCAAGCGCAGTATTCAGGAAGATGGCCTGATCGTCAGCAGCTCAGTGTTTCTCGTCAACTCGATGGTCGGCAAGATCGACTTCGGACGCGCGCTGCGAATTCTGGAAATCGGCAGTGGCAAGGGGCCCTTCACGCGCGAGATCATCCGCCGCATGTCGCCAGACTCGCAGCTGGATGTCTGCGAAATCAAGAGTGAATACAATCCCTGGATCGAAGAGCTGATGGCGCAGCACCCGGACAAGCAGGTTACCCTGTACAACGGGTGTGTGACGGAACTGCTGAACAATGCCGACTATTACGATGTCATCGTCTCATCCCTGCCCCTCAAGAACTTCGAACGCATGAAAGACCAGAATGCCTTCCTGTACAGAATCATCCAGGGTTTCAGATTCGCCCTCAAGGATGGCGGCATCTATCTGCAGTACCAGTACTTTCGCAGCAACAAGGCCGACATCGAGACTGTATTTGGCAAAGTGATGGACGAAGTGGACTTTGTGCCCCTGAACATCCTGCCGGCTTTCGTCTACAGCATGACCAAGTGATTCGCCTACCGTGAACAAAGACAAGTTCGAAACTCTCAGCTCCTTTGGGCTGTATGTATGGCTGGCACTGATCGCATCCAGCCTTTCCCTGTTTTTTTTCATGCCCGAATTGTTCGAGCCGCAAAGCATCCGGCAGTTCTTTACCGACAACCTTTTCAGCGGCCTGTTGGTCTACTTCATCATTTCCACGGTGCGCGGCTTCACCCTGATCCCCTTGACGCCCATCGTGCTGGCGGGGGTACTGGTGTTTCCGCCGTGGCCGTTGTTTCTGGTCAACCAGGCAGGCGTATACACGTCATCGGCGATTCTGTATTGCATGACGCGCTACATGCGCTTCGACAATTTCTTCTTTACCCACTATCCGCAGCAGGTGGAGAAGCTCATCCTCCTGCTGCGCAAGCGCGAACTGCCAGTGATCAGCCTGTGGGGCTTTGCGCCGTTCATCCCAACCGACATGATCATCTGCATCTGCAGCGTGCTGCGCATCAGTGTCTTCAAGACCTTGCTCGGCGTATCCATCGGCGAAGGCATCATCTGCGCCGTCTACATTTTCGGAGGCTCGGCCGGACTGGCCGCCCTTCTCAATTATCTGCAGGCTTGAGTCATGCCCAGCGCCCCCGTTTCGACCACGCTAGCGTTTTTCATCACGTGTTCAAAGGGCATCGAATCCCTGCTGGAAGGGGAACTGCGCGTCTTCGGCATCGCGCAGATCAAACCCAGCGTTGCAGGCGTGTACTGTTCTGCCACCCTGGAGTCGGCTTACCGGATCATCATGTTCTCGCGGCTTTGCAATCGCGTGATTCTGCTGCTGGCCGAAGGGCCGGTAGTCAGCGCCGATGATCTTTACGCCAGCGCGCAGGTGGTTGACTGGCAAGATCACCTGCCTGTGGGGCAGACCTTGTCCATCAGTGCCTCGGGGGGCACAGAACAGCTTGTTCACACCCAGTTCATCGCGCAGAAGATCAAAGATGCCATCGTCGATCAGTACCGCGCCCTTGGCCTGCCGCGTCCGGATGTGAACCGTGATGCTCCGGACCTGCTGATCCATGCCGTCATCAAGAAGGATCGTCTCAGCCTCGGGATAGACCTGGCCGGTGCCAGTCTGCATCGTCGCAACTACCGCACCGAGCAGGGCGAAGCCCCTCTTAAGGAAACGCTGGCAGCCGCACTGCTGATGCGCGCATGCTGGCCGCGCGCTGATGTGGCCGAGCCGGTCCTGTGTGACCCGATGTGCGGGTCCGGCACCTTGCTGATAGAAGGCCTGCTGATGGCGCTGGATGTTGCACCCGGTCTGGTGCGAGACAGCGCGTTGACTCCCTGGCCTCACCATGACCCGGCCGCCATGGCAATGGTGGTCAGCGAAGCACGCGAACGCCGGACCAGGGGCGCCTCCTGGCAGGGCAAAGCCTGGGGCAGCGACAGCGACGAGCGCGCCATCGCCATCGCCCAGCGCAATGCAAGGCGGGCAGGTCTGGAGTCTCTGATCGATTTTCAGGTGAGCAGTGTTCAGATACTGCACCTGCCTGCTGCGCCGACTCTGGTCATCTGCAATCCCCCCTACGCGGAACGGCTCGGCGAACAAACCGAAGTCGAGATGCTGTATCAAGACCTGGGCGCGTTCCTGCGTCGTGAGGCGCAGGGTTCCGAAGCGGCCATTTTCACGGCACGCCCGGAGTGGGGAAAGCTGCTTGGCATTCACAGCCACAAACAATACGCCCTGTTCAATGGTGCATTGCCCGCCAAGCTGCTGCTGATGAGAGTCGATGCAGAGTCCATCTACCAGAAACATGTCCGCGCGCCAACGCCCGTTGAGCACGCCGTCGAAGGCGAGGCCCCGCAGACGCCCTCCACAGAACCGCTCGACCCGGGCGCGCAGATGCTGGCCAACCGGCTGCGCAAGAATCTCAAGTCCACAGGCCGCTGGGAGCAGCAACAGGGCCACATGTGCTACCGCCTGTACGATGCAGACATGCCGGAATATTCTTTTGCCATCGACTGTTATGGCAGCCATGTGCACATGCAGGAGTACAAGGCGCCGGCAACGGTCAGCGAGGAAGACTCAGCTCAGCGACGACGCCAGGCCTATCAGGCACTGTGCCAGGTGATGGCGCAGGAGCTGCAGATTCCGGCCGCAAACATCGTGCTGAAAGTGCGCGAGCGCCAGCGCGGCAGCGAGCAATACCGGCCTGCTCAGAAAGCAGGAGAAGACTTCGAGGTCCGTGAAGGCGCCGCTCGTTTCATCGTCAATCTGGAACGCTATCTGGACACCGGACTTTTTCTCGACCATCGCCCGATCCGTCACTGGATCGGCGAGCACGCCAGCGGCGTGCGCTTCCTGAATCTGTTCTGCTACACGGCCACCGCGACTGTGCATGCAGCACTTGGGGGCGCCACGCACTCCACCAGCGTGGACATGTCGAGGACTTATCTGAACTGGGCCGCACGCAATTTCGACATCAACGGCATAGACAAGCGCCAACATACGCTCGTGCAGCAGGACTGCATGAAGTTTCTGGAGGACTGCGATGAGCAGTTCGATCTGATCTTTCTTGACCCGCCTACCTTTTCAAACTCCAAGAATACCGAGAACGTGCTGGACATCCAGCGCGACCATGCCAGCCTTGTTGACCAGTGCATGCGCCTCCTGCCTGCCGACGGGCTGCTGATTTTCTCCAACAATCTGCGCCGCTTCCGGCTGGATGATGCGTTGGGGGAACGCTACCGCGTGCAGGATTGCACGCCAGCGAGTCTGGACAAGGATTTCGAGCGCAACAGCCGCATTCATCAAACGTGGTTCATCCGGCATTGACACCACTTTGGCGCCTTCGCGTACTTTTATCGCGGGGGATGATTGCGTCAGCGCTGCAGCCTGTTTAATCTGACGCTCCATAACAATAACAGCCCGAGGGTACTCCCGATGCGCATACGCACACAGATCATGCAACGTTCCACTGTTCTAAGCACTCTGCTTCTGCTCGCAGCCGCAGCGCCTCTGGGCCTGCCCGGTGACGTCAGCGCCCAGGGCCCTGGCGACCGTGTCGTCCAGATTCTCGACGAGCCCCGGCATCGCACCATGCACGTGGATGGTGACATCAGACTGATTGATGTGCAGATCAACCCCGGCGATCAGACCCTTTATCACACCCACGATGCCGCAATCATGTATACGTTCATCAGCTCGGGCGAAGGGCCTTCCGGCGGACGCATCTCCAGCAATACTGACTACGTAACGGAGAATTTCACGCACCAGGTCAGCAATGAAGGCCCGGGGCTGTTCCGCATCATCGCCCTGACCAATTATGGCCCGGCCATGGGGGCACTCGACTCCGACCGCCCGGAAGGTCTTGCAGGCGAGCCGGAACTGGAAAACCTGTGGTTTCGTTCGTATCGCCTGACGCTAGCTCCCGGTGAGTCGACACCTCCTCAGACTCATCACAATCCGAGCGTCGTTGTGCAGGTGACAGATGGCCTTACCCATGTCACCAGAGCAGATGGCATCACAGCCGAGCTGACAGCCATGGGCAGCTGGGCGTGGCGCGAGCCACACGCCGCCTATCAGGTTGTCAACAAGGGCGATACGCCTGTGGATGTTGTCATCAACGAAGCTCGGCGCGCCATGTAAGGCCCGCGACGCAGTCACCCAGGTATTGTCAGCTTTGCAGCAGGCCGGCGCACACCGCCGGCCAGTAGTTCTGACGGGAGAAACCATGCAGACTTTCAGCAAGACCATTCTGTTTACTGATTCCGACGGCTGTGCTCGCTTCCGCTCCGAGGACATTCCGTTGCCCGAGGGCACCGCTGAAGCACGTCTGTCGCGCCTCTTCGCAGCTCAGGCATTGCAACTGCGGGAAAGCCCGGTGGGCTTTCGCAGCAACATGCACTGCACCAGCTCACCGCAGTGGCTGTTTGTACTGAGCGGTGCCATGGAAATCGGCCTTGCCGACGGCAGTTCCCGTATTTTCAACGCAGGGGAGCATTTCTATTCGGCCGACCTGCTGCCTCCGGGTGCAAGCTTTGACCCGGCCATTCACGGCCATTGGAGCAGACAGATTGGTGATGTGCCGCTTGTCACGCTTTTCGTGAAGGATTGACGCGCAAGGCCTCATCCGAAGGCGGAGCGAGTTCGATTGCAAGTGCGGCGACAATGCGTTCATGCAGCGCGCGGCGCTCCTGCGGGCTGGCGCTGGTGTGTACTACGTATCCAGCGTCCTGCCCAAGCCCCTTGCGCGGATCGATCACATCGCCGCGCTTAACCTTGATGCGAAACTCCTGCACGCCCTCCTCATCCAGCACACGCGATTTGCCGTGCACGGCAAGCACCGTTCCCGCCCCTGGATGCAGCACTTCCGCCGCCGCGTAGCACGCTGGATGCTCAGGAAACTGGAATGCCTCGCCCAACTCCATTGCCAGGAATGCCTCCCAGGGATTGAAGTCCCAGGCATGCTGCAGCGCATTCATGATGTAGCCCCCGGGAGGCCGCAAGGCGATCTCGCCAAACAAGGGCCCTCTGGGAGTCAGATAGACCTCGAGATGCGTCATCCCCCAGCCAATACCAAGCGCCCCGATGGCGCGCTCGTTCAACGACAACAAGGTGCGCTCGAGCTCTGCGTCGAATGCCGCCGGTACGAAGTTGCAGTGCCCCTTGTGGTGGTACGCAGTGATGTTGGTGAAACGTATGCGGCCACGATCAATGAATGACTCGATACTGGCTTCCTGCGCGTCGACGAAACGCTCCAGAATGGAGCTCGCCTGCCGCCCGGGCACATACTGATCGGGACTGTACAGAAACTGCAAGCCCTTGCCCCCGGATGACTTGCGGAATTTACGTACCACAGGTGTTCCGAGCGCAGCAAACACCTCACGAGGATCAAGGTCTGCCGTGTCGGCCATGAACCTTGTCATGGGGACACCAAATCCAGCCAGATGTTGCTTCATCAGCAGTTTGTCGCGGCAGCGGGCGCCGGTGACAGTGCTGGACAGCCGGGCTCCGAGCTGCCGGCGCGCAACGGAAGCCACCACGACACCGGCCTCGGTGCCGGCGATGACGTGGGTGAATTGCTGATCTGGAAACGAGGTGCGAATCTGTTCGCGGATTCTTTCGGGAGAGTGCCAGAGCGGCGACACCACGCTCTTTTGCGAGCCGGCGACGGTAAAGACTGCTTTCTCCTGCCATACGGAAAAAGGGATGCCGCGCTGGC
>CAISYX010000028.1 GCA_903889815.1 uncultured Gammaproteobacteria bacterium | reverse complement strand
CTATGCACTGCCCTCCGCGCCAGAACGTGCCTACGCTATTCGCGAATCTCGCATCCGCCTGTTCCAAGCAACCTTTCGAGAAAATGTGCTGCAGTGCTACAAGAAACAGTGTGCAATTTCTCAAGTGCAAGTGCCGCAACTACTCGATGCAGCACACATCACTCCAGATTCCGACGAGGACAGTAGAACGGAAGTTTCAAATGGAATCGCACTTAGCAAGCTACATCACCGCGCCTTCGATGCTCATTTGATTGGAATCTCTCCCGACCGCGTTGTCGAAGTGGGCCCCAAATTGCGCTCACAAACAAGCAGCAACTTTCTTGAAGCGTTCATGAAATGTCATGGCACCAAGATCTTTTTGCCTTCTATCCAGGAAGCACAAGCAGACCAAGATCGACTCGCAAGACGCTACGAAAAATTTAGAAGAGTGAATAACCTTTAGGCGATACCGCCCTTGATTTCGTTCTTCAGGCTACTTGCTTTTCAGTAAAAGGCCGATGAATTCCTTTATGTCAGTAGTTTCTAGATTGTCCCCCGAACTCCCCTCCCTCACCCGATCAAACTCATGCCACTCATGATCCAACTGATCATTTCGCTCAACAAAATACAAAGTCGGAAGTCCCACTTTTTCCGCTGAGAAATACATCTCATCAATAAGGCACTCACGAATCAGCGCATCAATCTCTTCGACACTTAGGCCCTGCTCGTTCTTAAGACATACATCGCCCCAGTTTTTGAAATTTCCGCCGTCTCTGTACAGATACTTAAATACAATCGCCATGCTCGCCTCCAAGTGAATGCCGCAGAAGTTGCGGCTCACTTCGAACATAGCCAGGATTTCCAATC
Organism: uncultured Gammaproteobacteria bacterium; assembly: GCA_903889815.1. GTDB lineage: Bacteria > Pseudomonadota > Gammaproteobacteria > Pseudomonadales > Pseudohongiellaceae > UBA5078. Next base: position 5,324 of record CAISYX010000028.1, on the reverse strand, counting down.
TCGCCACCCCCTCTGGCACAATCCCCCCAGCCACCCACACCCCCGGAGCCCCCCATGCCCATCTGGACCCGCCCGTTCACGCTCGACGAGATCACCGCCTTCAACTGCAACACCGCTGCCGCTAGCCTGGGCATCGAGTACACCGAGATCGGTGACGACTACCTGTGCGGGCGCATGCCTGTGGATTCACGCACGGCGCAGCCCTGGGGCATTCTGCATGGCGGCGCGTCGGTGCTGCTGGCCGAGACGCTGGGCAGCATTGCGGCCAGTCATTGTGTGCGGGGCGAGAACGAGCGGGCGGTGGGGCTGGAGATCAATGCCAATCACGTGCGGCCGGTGGCCTCGGGCTGGGTGACGGGCACGGCGCGGGCGCTGCACATCGGGGGCACTACGCAGGTGTGGGAGATCCGCATCGTCAACGAGCAGGGCAAGCTGACGTGTGTGTCACGGATCACGATGGCGGTGATCAAGGGGTGACTGTCAGGGCGTGTCGTAGTGACCGCCGAGTGCAAAAATGTAGATCGAGGATTCATCGAAGGTATAAACAAGTCTGTCTTTCGCAGAGATGCGTCTTGACCAGAAGCCAGTCAGGTTGTGTTTCAGCATTTCCGGCTTGCCGGCCCCCACAGCAGGGTTCTCGCACCGCACAAGCTCTTTGATGATCCTGCACGCGGCATCGTGCAGCTTCTTGTCCCTTTGGCGCATCACTTCATACGCCTCCCAGGTTCTGCCCTCAAATACCAGTGATCTCATCCAGTTGCTCTTGGGTAGGCGAGTATCCCTTGCGTTCTGCATGCGTTTTGATCGACTCGGAAATTTGCTGCATGAGGCTGCTGTTCTGCAAGACGTACAGGGTTTCCTGTTCACGCTCCCAGTCTTCAGCACTCATGACCACAAAGTCTTGCCCGGATCGCCGGGAGACCCTGAGCGGCTAATGTCGACTGACTGTTTGTTCTACTAGTTTTTTCAAGTTGTCTCTGAAGACGTTGACGCTGACAGTTTCCATCGAGGCCACCTCTATATGTACGGACATTCCGTACGAGTATAGCGGCGCGGCGCGGCAATTCACAAGCAATCGGTTCACCTGAAGCGTAGTCGCTGTTCTCGAAAACCGCCAAGTGACAACAGTCAGCACCCGCCACTCCGCGCCCACCTACCAACCCCCCCGCCATTGGGTTACAGTCGCCCTGCCCCCTGCTCGCGTTGCGCCCGCCTGACCCCGTGCTTGCCAAAAACAATCAGAAAGACGAGGACACCATGATCACCAAGCGCCCCCTGCCCCTCGCGATTTCCATGCTCACCCTGCTGGCCCTGGCCAGCTGCGGCGGCGACGCCACGCCCGCGTCCACGGCGACCACGGCGGCCCCCACCCCGGCGCTGCCCACGGTGGACGATGACGACATTGCCGGCAGTGTCTACGGCCCCAACGGCCCCGAGGCAGGCGTGTGGGTGATTGCCGAGACGCGGGATTTGCCGACGTTGTATTCCAAAACGGTGGTCACCGACGAGAACGGGCTGTTCCTGATTCCCGACCTGCCGCTGGGCACCTATGACGTTTTCGTGCGCGGCTACGGCCTGGTGGATTCGCCACGGCGCAGCACCGAGCCGGGCGTGTCGCTGGACCTACGGGCCACGCCGGCACCCGATGCGCGTGCGGCAGCGCAGTTCTATCCGGCGGGCTACTGGTATTCGCTGCTGGAAGTGCCCACGGCCGACGAGTTCCCGGGCACGGGGCAGGACGGCAATGGCATCGCCGAGGGCATCGTGCATCAGGACGACTTCATCCGCCGCATCAGCAATGGCGGCTGCGTGGTGTGTCACCAGATGGGCACCGAGGCCACGCGCACCATCCCAAGCTTGTTTGCCAGCGCGGAGAACTCTTTCGAAGCCTGGAACCAGCGGGTGCGCTCTGGCCAGGCGGGCGCCTTCATGACCAACACACTGGCGGGCATGGGCGACAAGCGCACCCTGCAGATGTACGCCGACTGGACCGACCGCATCGCGGCGGGGGAACTGCCGCCTGCGCCGGAGCGGCCCCACGGGCTGGAGCGCAACGTGGTCATCACCCAGTGGGACTGGGCCGACCCCAAGGCCTATCTGCACGACCTGGTGTCCACCGACCGGCGCGACCCGACGGTGAATGCCTGGGGCCGGCTGTACGGCGCGCTGGAGGAATCCGCTGACTATCTGCCGGTGCTCGACCCACTGGCCAACGCCATCTATCAAGTGCCGGTGTTCCCGGAAGACCCCAATTACAACCCGCCGGTGGTGCCGCCCATGGGGCCCTCAGCCTACTGGGGCGAAGAGCCTATCTGGGATACCTCCACCACCGTGCACAACCCAATGATGGATCAGGACGGCCGCGTGTGGATTACCTCCCGCGCCCGCGACCCGGCCGATGTGCCGGCCTTCTGTCAGGAGGGCTCGGACCACCCGTCGGCGCAGATGTTTCCGGTGGGCCGCTCGGGCCGGCATCTGGGCGTGTATGACCCCACGACGGATGTCTACACCCCCATCAACACCTGCTTCGGCACGCATCACCTGATGTTTGCCGAAGACGCCGACAACACGCTGTGGACGAGCGGCGGGGGCGCGGTGGTGGGCTGGCTGAACACGCGGCAGTTTCTGGAAACGGGCGACGCCGTGGCCGCCCAGGGCTGGACGCCGCTGATTCTGGACACCAACGGCAATGGCGTGCGCGACGAAGGCTATGTGCAGCCCGAGGAAGCGGCCAATGCCGCACGGGACACGCGCATCGTGGCGGGCCTGTACGCCGTGGCGCCGGCGGCCGATGGCTCGGTATGGGGCTCGACCCTGAACTACCCGGGCGCGGTGCTGCGCATCGTGCCGGGAGCAGACCCCTCGACTACGGCATTGACGGAAATCTACGAGCTGCCGGTGGATGCCGACGGCAATGCCATCGAAGGCTTCTCACCGCGGGGCATGGACATCGACCGCAACGGCGTGGTGTGGGCAGCACTGTCCAGCGGCCACATGGCCAGCTTCGACCGCCGCAAGTGCACCGGGCCCCTCAACGGCCCGACGGCCACGGGCCAGCATTGCCCCGAGGGCTGGACCTTCTATCCCGAGCCGCTGCCGCAATTCAAGAACCTGTCGCAGCCGGGCAGTTCCGAGGGCAGTTATTACACCTGGGTGGACCAGCACAACACCTTCGGGCTGGGCGCCAACACGCCCATCAACACGGGCAATCAGTCGGGCGCGCTGCTGGTGCTGGACGATGGCGAGTGGGTACGCCTGACAGTGCCCTACCCGCTGGGCTTCTACACCAAGTGGCTGGACGGCCGCATTGACGACGCGGCGGCAGGCTGGAAAGGCCGGGGCCTGTGGGCCACCCTGAGCAGCCGCGCGCCCTTTCACATGGAGACGGGGCCGGGCACCACGAGCAAGGTGTATCACTTCCAGATGCGGCCGGACCCGCTGGCGAGGTGAGGGGGGCTCACAACCCGCGATAGACATCCCTGCGATGCCCCACCTTGACGACCAGGACCAGCAACACGTCGTCCTGGATTTCGTACACGATGCGGTACAGACCCTGACGAATGCGATAGCGCGGCAGTCCCGACAGCTTTTCGCAGCCCGGGGGACGCGGGTTGTCTGCCAGGGCCTCAATGCGTGTCAGGATTCGGGCGACATCCGCATTCGGAATTGCCCGCAAGGCCCTCGCAACAGAACTGCTGAACTCCAGCCTATAGCTTGCCATGGGCTTTCAGGTCGTTGAGCAGCACTTCATACGTCATGGTGGGCTCAGCAACGCGTTGATCGAAGGCAGCCAGATCCTCCTGGTCTTCGGCCAAAGCGGCGCGCACAGCGTCATTCACCAGATCCGAGATGGACCGCTGACTGTGGACTGATTTGAGCCGCAGCGCGTCGTGCAGCTGTGGGTCGAAGTAAATGGTGGCGCGCTTTGTTGTGTCATGCATGGGACACCTCCTTTCAAACAAGCGTAGCGCTTTGACGTCAGAACGTCAAAGCGCCCGCACCCGGTGATTCTCGCTGTCGGTCACGTACAGCACGCCCGCGTGCATGAACACGCCATGGGGTCGGGCCAGCGCGCAGCGCAGTGGGTCGCCATCGGGTCCGTCGGCCACGGCGCCCGTGCCCAGTACTGTGCTGAGCAGTCCGGAATTCAGGTCCATGCGGCGGATGACGTGGTTCTCGGTGTCGACGATGTACAAGGCATTGTCCTCGCCCGACCATGCAATGCCCTTGGGGCCGTTGAAGGTGGCGTCGATGGCCGGGCCCCCGTCGCCGGTGTAGCCGCTCTCGCCCGTGCCGGCGATGCGCTGCAAGGTGCCCGCCCGCAGGTCCAGCCGGAACACGGCGTTGCCTTCGCGCAGCACCAGATAGGCGTTGCCAGCGGCATCGGTGTCAATGGAACGCGGGCCGCGCAGCGGCGTGCCCAGCAGCGGGCCGCTGTCAGGGGTGGCCTCGCGGGTGCCGTCACCACCCAGGGTGCGGATGATGCCGCTCTCGCGCTCGATCATGCGCAGACGCTGGTTGCCAATGTCGCAGATCAGCAGATTGCCGTCGGCGTCGAACGCAATACTGTGCGGCTGCCGCAGCTGCGCCAGATGTGCGGGGCCGTCATCGCCGGAGAAGCCCGGCTCGCCCGTGCCCGCGATGGTGGACACCAGACCAGTCACGGCATCGACACGGCGGATGACATGGGCGTCGCGCTCGACCACGAACAGATGGCCGTCGCGGTCAAAGCGGATCTCGTGGGGCGCAGAGAACGCGGCCTGCAATGCGGGGCCGCCATCGCCGGTCCAGCCTTTCTCGCCATTGCCGGCAATGGTGGTGATGCGACCATCCGTGAGGGACACGCGGCGCGTGCGGCCGGTATCCACTTCGCAGAAATACAGCGCCCCGTCAGGGCCCACGACAACACCATAAGGGTTGTTGATCAGCGTACTGGTGGCGGGCAGGCCGGCGAGGTCATTCTCGTAGCCCGCGACGCCATTGCCGGCCACGGTGCTGACACGGACGGCCTGGGCCAGCGCGCGCAGCGGAGTCAGCAGCAGGGCAGCGGTGGCGGTGAGGCCTTGCAGGAAGAGGCGGCGGGTTCGCGAGCAGGGCTCGCTCCTGCGGGTTGGGTTGGCGGTGGGCAGCATTTTTTGTTCTCCTTGTGCGCTGTGTGAATCTTGATGTCTGAGTCTGTTCGCGGGCACTGCACCCGGCGTCTGCCTGCACCTGTGCCGTTCAGCGGCATCAAAGACCCGCACCGAGTGAGCCGGGAGACCATGGCTCCCGGCGCTGCGAGGGCATCGAGGATCGATGCGGGTCAGCCGCAGAACGGCACAGGG
>CAISYX010000027.1 GCA_903889815.1 uncultured Gammaproteobacteria bacterium | reverse complement strand
TGCACAGGCCGCCACACGGCTTCGTCGCTGGTGTTGGTGTCGATCACCAGCACTTCGAAATCTGGATAATCCAGCTTCGCCAGGGCGTCCAGCGTTTCGATCATCATGTCGGCCGGCTCGTTGTAGGCAGGAACATGGACAGAGACTTTCGGCGTGCGTGTCATGACGAGCTGCGTGGGCTTGATCTGGCGTCGACGCGACATGTACCAGTGCGCTTCCGCCCACTCATGGGCCTCCGTCAGAAGAATGGTTACAACACCGAGCATGCCGATCACCAGCAGGATGCCGACTATGGTGGACGTAATGGTCAAATACTGCTGCGAATAGTCATAGATGATCCAGACCAGTACGGTGGCGGTGACAGACGCCACCAGAGCCATCAGGCCGTAGCCCTTGGTCTTGAGCGCCTTGCTGTTGATACCGAAGATGCCCAGCAGAATCACGGATGTCAGGATTGAGATTGCAGCCAGAACTTCCCAGCCCGGTGTGCGCACAATGGGTTCGGCGAAGGAGAATTTTGGATTGCGCTCCACGTCGTAAACGCCCCAGTAGGCTCCTACACCGCCTTCATTCTCAGCTTTCCAGGGCTGATCGAAAGCCTCCATGAGGAAATACTCGTAGTCCAACTCTGTCGCACGGTGCAGGAATCGGCGCAGAAAAAGAGCCTCATTGGCTTCGCTCGCCACGGCGGCCTCTCTGGTACGTCCATCAGAGGGCCAGCCTACTTCCCCGATGAGAATCTCTTTGTCAGGGAAGGCTGCTTCCAGTTGCTCCATCTTGTCGACGATATAGTCCACAGCGATATCGACATCAATACCTTCCCAGTACGGAAGCATATGGACGGTGATGTAGTCGACGTGGTCGGCCAGCTCGGGATAGCGCAGCCAGACGTGCCATGGCTCGGCAGTGCTTACAGGCACATTGACTTCGCGACGGACACGATCCATCAGCACGCCAAGATCTGTGGCACTGAATTCGCCACGCAGGATGGTTTCGTTGCCTACCATCACGCTGGTGACATTCGTGCTTGCGTTGGCAAGCGCGATACCGGCCTGAATTTCATCTTCATTGATGATGGTGTCCATACCAAGCCAGATGCCAATCACGACATCCATATCATAGTCGCGGGCAATATTCGGAATGTCTGCCAGACTGCGCAGGCTGGAGTAGGTTCGCAGCGCGCGGGCCTTGCCTGCCAGCAATTCGACGTCCTCGCGGATCTCTTCGGTGGAGGGCATGACGTTGTAAATGGCGTTCTGGCCTTTCTGGAAAGGCGAAAAAGCGAATCCACTGATCTCTTCAGGCCAGGGCACGACTTCGGTGGGGCGATTCACCATCGCCCAGATGAAAAAGGTAACTACTGCGAACAACAAAGCGACAAACAGAGTCGAGATACGCATATTTCCTGGAGTTCAGAAAAAAATTGGGAGGGGGAGACAAGCGGCGCGCATGTTATTGTTACGCCTCATGTCCGTCAATAGATCGAATAGAAATATATTTTCACCATGCAAGGCACGAAAAACCGTTGAAATGGCACGAATTTTCCCGGCCTGCACCAAAAAAGCACATTTCAAGGAATTTCGCACCGAATGAGACCTCTGAATATCATGATTTCAACGTTGAAAAACGAATTGCACAAGGAACCATCATGACAATGCAAAAACTCTTCCGCTTCCTGATTTTCGCAGCTTTTTCTTGCAGCAGTATGAATGCCAGTGCAGAACGTATCGAAGTTACATTGGCTGACTCTTCAACGCTGGCATTGTTCCGAATTCTTCCAAATGCCATTCCGGAAGAAGGCGCCCCACTCGTCATCCTCATGCCCGGCGGCTCAGGTGATGAAGCCTTGGCCCGTGATCTGCATTTCTGGCTCGGAGAAGAGATGGCCCAACGCGGGTGGGCGGTGGCTGTACCGGTATCGCCCGATGGCCGCTCCTTTCGCGGCGCAAACAACGCCTTGATCCCTCTGTTGATTGAAAAATTGCAGGAAGACCCCCTCATTTCTGACGGAAAAGTACTGCTGGCCGGCATTTCCAATGGCGGAATGTCCGCGCTCGAAGTCGCTTCGCTGTCTCCGGAACGCTATCTCGGGATCATGGCGGTGCCGGCACTGGTGCCGGAACGGCTCAATGTCGCCGCCCTGGAAGGCATGCCGATCTATCTGCGGATCGGTGACCAGGACGAAATGAACTGGATGAATCGTTTCGAAGAAACCCGCGCCGCCCTTGAGTCTGCCGGCGCAGTGGTGGATGCCGGACTGGTGTTCATGGCCCCCCACATGTTTTCCATGGAATGGGAGACATTGGACCCCTGGCTGATAGCTCTATTGCAGAGCCAGTGATCAGAAATTGGTGGCTGCAAGCGGACTGGTTTCGGCGTCGTAATCGATTCCAGTCACACCGAAACCGAACAGCTTGAGAAACTCGGCGTTGTATCCCGCAAAGTCTGTTAGCTCAAAAAGATTGCTTTCGTCTACCTGCTCCCACAGCGCTTCCACGCGCTGCTGCACCGCCGGATTAAGTTCTTTCTCATCTACCCGCAAACGTCCTGCCGCATCCAGCCGGGGGGTTGCGGTATACAGACATTCGGAGAACAGACGCTGAATCTGCTCCATGCAGCCTTCGTGTGTGCCGTCTTCCTTCATCACCTTGAAAAGTATGGAAAGATAGAGCGGCATGACAGGAATAGCTGAGCTGGCCTGGGTAACGACTGCCTTCAGCACCGCCACCCGGGCTTCTCCTTTGACAGCACCAAGGCTGCGGCCGATCGCGTCGGCAGCGCGATCCAGATCTTCCTTGGCTTTGCCAATCGTGGCACGACCGTAAATTGGCCATGTCAACTTGTCGCCCAGATAGGTGTACGCGACGGTTTTGCAGCCCTCGGCCAGCAGTCCTTGCTGTTGCAATGCAGCCATCCACAACTCCCAATCTTCGCCGCCCATCACCTTTACTGTGGCAGCGATTTCTTCTGGACTTGCAGGTTCAACGGATATCGGGCTGATCTTGTGAGTATCGGTATTGAGATTCTTGGCGGTATACGCACTGCCGATGGGCTTGAGGACCGAGGAATACACTTCCCCTGTGACGGGATCCGTGCGCCGGGGAGCAGCAAGGCTGTAGACCACCAGATCTATCTTGCCCATGCTGGATTTCACTATTTCCATCACCTGCTCCTTGCAGGCAGCGGAGAAAGCATCGCCGTTGATGGTATGAGCGAACAAACCAGCCTCTGCAGCCGCTTCATGGAATCCCGAGGTGTTGTAATAGCCAGCCGATGCCGTCTTGGTATCCGTGGGCGGCTTTTCAAAGCAGACACCCAGGGTACTAGCGCCGCTTCCGAAGGCAGCAGCGATTCGTGAAGACAGGCCGTAACCTGTGGAACAACCCAGCACCAGAACATTCTTGGGACCACTTGTGACCGGACTCTGGGCACGTGTAAATGCAATCTGCTCATGTACATTGGCAGCACACCCTTGCGGATGCGCATTGATACAGATGAATCCTCGAACTTTTGGCTTGATGATCATGAATCTTCCTGTTTTCGGGTCTTTGGCGTGTAAATTATGGCCCCTTGCAACTGAGCGTCCCAAGGCCAGGGCGGCCATTATAGTGCTGATTGCTGCCTTGACAACACCCGTTTAAACCGGCATAGTGCCGCGTCTAAAATTCGGCTGGCGGATGCATTTTATTCGCCTTCCTGACCGGAACAAATCCGGAGCAGGACTCGCCGCAAACCCTGTTTCGTATTGAACTGCATATGCATCAAGGAGCATCAGTTGGCCAATTCTGCACAAGCTCGTAAGCGCGCCCGTCAAGGCGAAGTCCGTCGTCGTCACAACGCAAGCTTTCGTTCGATGGTTCGCACCTATCTGAAGAAAGTGATAGCTGCCATCCAGACAGGCGACTATGACAAGGCTACTGTTGCGTACAACAGCGCCGTACCAGTCATCGACAGAATGGCCGACAAAGGCATCATTCACAAAAACAAGGCTGCTCGTCACAAGAGCCGTCTGAATACTGCAATACTGGCACTCAAGGCAGCCTGATCTGGTCATTTGAAGCCAGACGCAAAAAAACCGGCTGCTCGCCGGTTTTTTTATTGCTGCCGATTAGTGTTTCTGCTGGGAATCAAGGAGTTTACTCACTCGACCAGCACTAGATTGTCCCGATGAATGATCTCGATCTCTCCAGAGTAGCCAAGCAGCTCTTCTATTCGATCGCTTGAGGCACGCAACAGCCTTTCAGCTTCGCGGCTGTCGTAGTTGACCAGCCCGCGGGCAACTTCACGCCCGGCTTCGTCAATGCAAGTGACAACGTCTCCGCGGTCAAACTGCCCCTTGCATCCAATCACCCCCACAGGAAGGAGACTTTTGCCTGACTGCGTCAAGACCTTAACAGCACCCCCGTCGATTATCAGCTGTCCCTTGGCCTTGAGCTGACCGGCGAGCCACTGCTTGCGCGCTGCCATGGGCTGCTTCTCAGGCAACAGCATGGTGCCAATCTCTTCGCCCTGTGCCAGCCTCACCAGCACATTGTGCTCCCTGCCACTGGCAATGATCGTGCATGCACCGGAACGCGCCGCCAGCTTTGCTGCCGACACTTTGGTAATCATGCCACCTCGACCAAGACTGCCTCCATCGCCAGCCATTCCTGCCAATGCGGGATCACCAGCCATCGCCGTGCTGATTACCGGAGAGTCGGGGTTCTGCCGGGGGTCGGATTCGTGTAATCCCTTCTGATCCGTCAGAATGACAAGTGCATCAGCGTTCACAAGATTCGCGACAAGAGCTCCAAGAGTATCATTGTCCCCAAAACACAGCTCCGCCGTGGCTACAGTGTCGTTCTCATTGATGACAGGAATGACCTGCATGTCCACCAAGGTGCGCAAGGTGCTCCGGGCATTGAGATAGCGTGTGCGGTTGGAAAGGTCGTCGTGAGTAAGAAGTATCTGGGCGGTATGGACACCGTACTCCTTGAAGAATGTTTCGTAGGTTTGTATCAGACCCATCTGGCCCACGGCTGCCGCAGCCTGTTGCAAATGAATTTCCTTCGGCCGTTGCTTGAGACCAAGCCTTGCGACACCTTCAGCAACCGCGCCGGAAGAAACCAGAACCACCTGAATACCCTTGCGCTGCATGATCACAAGCTGTTCAACCCAGGCTGCAATCGCCTGCTTGTCAAGCCCGAGGCCATTGTTGGTGATCAGGGAACTGCCTATCTTCACGACCCAGCAGCGTGTTTTCAGCAAGTCTTTACGCATCATTCAGGCAACTCTCGAATAAACCGTACATCATCAGTAGTCGTCGTCCTCGAACTCGTCGAAGTCGTCCAAATCTTCGGCATCTGCATCGGCGCGACGGGCGGCACGACTTCTCTCTATACTCTTGCGAATTTCGTACTCCATTTCCCGGTCCAGAGCTGCCTGCTGCTCCTGATACTCGGGATCCTCGAGCAACAGTCGTCGGTGCTCTTCCACCGAAACCATGATGGCTTGACACAAATCCGGGCATCCTTCGCCGCTGATGGCAGTGATTGAAAATACACAGCCTTTCCACTTCAATGCCTTGGTGAGACGTTTGACAAGTGCAGCACGCTCACCTTCAGGCACCAGGTCCAGCTTGTTCAGTACCAGCCAGCGCTCCTTTTTTGCCAGGGTAGGACTGAACTTTTCCAGTTCCTCGGCAATTTTCCGTGCGTGCTCGACCGGATCAGAACTGTCTGGAGGCATAACGTCGAGGAGATGCAACAAGAGGCGCGTGCGCGACAGGTGCTTGAGGAATCTGAACCCCAGGCCCGCACCTTCAGACGCCCCTTCGATCACGCCTGGAATATCCGCCATGACAAAACTGCGTTCGCTGCTGACCCGCACGACACCAAGGTTGGGAACGAGAGTGGTAAACGGATAATCGGCGACCTTGGGGCGCGCCGAGGAAACAGCGCGAATCAAAGTGGATTTGCCAGCATTGGGCATTCCCAGCAACCCGACATCGGCCAGCACCTTGAGCGTTAACTGCAGGACTCGCAATTCGCCAGGAGTGCCGTTGGTTGTCTTGGTGGGAGTCCGCGTCGTGCTGGACTTGAAACGGGTATTACCCAGGCCGTGAAAGCCCCCCTTGGCTACCAGAATCTGCCGCCCTTCCTCTGAAATATCAGCGATCAGTTCTTCAGTATTTGCATCGACAACTGTTGTGCCCACCGGAACGCGCACTACTAGGTTCTCGCCACTGCGCCCGGTGCAGTTCTTGCTCATTCCGCCCTGTCCATTCTGCGCCCGATATTGTGGCTGGAAGCGGAAATCGACCAAGGTATTCAAAGAACTGTCGCCAACGAGATATACGCTGCCGCCATCCCCTCCATCCCCCCCGTTGGGACCGCCTTTGGCGATGAACTTCTCGCGGCGAAAACTCATGCAGCCATTGCCACCCTTGCCTGCTTCCACCGTAATCTCGGCTTCATCAACGAACTTCATGTCTTACCTTCCCGAACACGGGATGCTCTCAGAGTTGTCGGGGCGAAATGCCCAATACAAAAAAGCCCCGTCACTGGACGAGGCTTTTGGCGCGCGCACCTCAGCGGAACCCGCTATGCGCAGCGTGTGAAGCGTAGAGCGTGGTTCACACAGGAACAATACTGACGTATTTCCTGCGCGCGGGCCCTTTGACTTCGAATTTCACAGTGCCGTGTACCGTAGCAAAGATCGTGTGATCCTTGCCTAGACCGACGTTCACACCGGGGTGGAAGTGCGTGCCACGCTGACGCACCAGGATGTTGCCTGCGAGAACGGTCTCGCCACCGAAGCGCTTGACGCCAAGTCGCTTTGACTGGGAATCGCGGCCGTTACTGGTACTACCACCTGCTTTTTTATGAGCCATTTGTCTTCTCCTGCCAGCTTGCGCCCGACTTTATACGGAAATGCCCGTGATCTTGACTGCCGTAAACCACTGTCTGTGGCCCTGGTGCTTGAGGTGGTGCTTGCGGCGACGGAACTTGATGATGCGTACTTTGTCGGCACGACCCTGCGCTACGACTTCAGCTGTCACCTTGCTGCCAACAACATAAGGGGCACCAATTTTCACAGATTCGCCTTCGCCTACCATCAACACCTTGTCAAAGCTGATCTGACCGCCAGTGGCGACTTCCAGTTTTTCCAGCTTGAGGATCTCGCCCTCAACCACTCGGTGTTGCTTGCCACCACTTTCAATTACCGCGTACATAATTCACTCCAGATTGGGTATAGGGTCATTCTCTGCCAGCGCTGCGGTCTCAACGTGACGTACATTCAACAGAAGCAATCGAACCTCTGTCCAGCAGTGCCTATAGGGCCGGGCATTTTACGGGAACAGTCCATGCGAGGCAAGCCTGCACTTGAGAATTTATCCAATCATTACGCACAATTGCGAACCTCCTGCAGCATGCCCTGTTCTTGACAGCCAATCCCTTCACCCCTAGCATGCAGGCTCCATTTTAAGCCTGTAACAGAGCCCTCGTGCGTTCTCCCGGCAGATTGGCAAGTCCGTCCCAGACCACAGCATTGACCACGGTAGCTTCATGTACAAACAGATCCGCGCGGTTGTCGCGACCGATTTCGACGCCGTTAATCAGGTAATAGTCGACCAGCTGTATTCTGACGTCGCCCTGGTCGAAAGCATTGGCCACTACATCATAGATGCAGGCGGCAAGCGTATGCGCCCTGTTCTGGTGTTGTTGAGCGCGCGCTGCTGCATGTATGGAGGCCAGGACCACATCCGTCTCGCCGCCGTCATCGAATTCATACACACGGCTACACTACTCCATGACGATGTTGTTGACATGTCAGCCATGCGTCGCGGTCGGCCTACCGCCAACGAGAAATGGAACAATCCTTCGAGCGTTCTGGTGGGCGACTTCATTTACTCCCGCGCCTTCCAGATTCTGGTCAGCATCGGCAGCATGGACATCATGAGGATTATTGCGGATACCACCAATCGCATCGCCGAGGGAGAAGTCCTTCAACTGATCCACAAGCACAACAGCGCCGCAACTCAAGAAAGCTACATGAACGTTATACGCCACAAGACAGCCATCCTGTTTCAGGCAGCGGCCGAGTGTGGTGCACTTCTTGCTGGTGCTCCAGAGGAACATCGCCGAATTCTGCGGGATGCGGGCATGCATATAGGCATGGCGTTTCAACTGATAGACGACGTTCTCGACTATGAAGGCGACGCCCAGACGATGGGCAAGAATGTCGGCGATGATCTGGCGGAAGGAAAGCCAACCCTCCCATTGATCCACGCCATACGCAATTCTGACGCAGCAGATGCTGGACTCCTGAAGCAGTGCATCGAAAAAAGCAGCCCACTGAGTGACCCCGAAGAACTCGGCGTGCAGCTTGCCAAAGTGATTGCGATCGTTCGCAAGTGCGGCAGCCTGGAATACACCCGTCAACTGGCCATTCAGGAAGCCGACAGCGCCATCAGTCTCCTGAACGGGCTGCCGGAGACGATCTTCCGAAAAGCGCTTCAGGATATGGCGAACCTTGCAGTCAGGCGCACCAGCTAAGAAGCTCAAGCGGATTGGCATGACCAAGTTAGCAGGCGGTCGCAAACAGTACGCAGGATCTTGCCAGGCAACAGCAGCCCCTTGTATTGCCCAAGCCATTTGTCTTGCTCTTCAAATCCCCTTCAAGACAAACGCCTTCATAGCGGATTCGCCCTGATGCTGAAGCCGGCGCTGGACGAGCGCAATATGGACTTCTCGTCCACCACCCGCACCTTGTTGCGGCTCGGCAGATAAAGTTGATCGCTCTCTAGAACAGCAACCCGAGCCAGACCCAGTTGAATGGCCGACTGTTCCGTATCCCCCAGCATCTCGTAAGTCTTGCTCAGAGCCAGATAGAAATCAGGCTCGGATTCCTTGCGGCGAATGGCCTGCTCGTAGTGCGTGCGCGCCATTTCGAAATCGCCGTCGGCATAAGCCACATTGCCAAGATTGTAGTGAAAGTAGGGATTGTTGTTGTTGAAGCGCTCGATGGCTTTGGCATATTGCTCCGCTGTCGCGATATCACCGCGCGCCGTATGAAATTTGACGAGATTGTTGATTGCGGTCGCATTCGAGCGATCCAGTGCGAACGACTTTCGGTAGGCATACTCCGTAAGAGTCTTGTCGCCCAGGCGACTGTACGTGGAACCAAGATTGTTCCAGACAATCGAAAGCTCAGGGTCTATCCAGAGGGCATTGCGAAAGTAC
>CAISYX010000026.1 GCA_903889815.1 uncultured Gammaproteobacteria bacterium | reverse complement strand
ATTTCATTTGGCATCTCCTGCGGCATCATGTCCTGATCCCGGCCTGGCATCTCGCCCACAAGGTCACCGCTGGTGATCATGCCGTGGACCGTGCCCAAGACTATTTCCTGAATCTGGTCAGGCGTCATGCCGGCCATCGTGGCGCTGATCCGCTTGGTCTCGGCATCGTAAGCCTTGACCTGGCTATCGAACTGCTTGACCTGCAAGTCCTGCGCTTCCATCGACTTCGACACGTTCTGGAGCATCTGGTGCATCTGCTCCATCTCCTGGCCCATTGCCTGCATCTGCTGCTGCGCGGCCTGGAGTGCCGGATCGTCATCATCGGCCAGCAGTTTCGGGTCGATGGTCTTGGCAAACCGCTTGCTCATCTCCTGAGCACCCGGCCAGTCCATGTTCTTGATGAACAGGTCACCCGCCACGCCCCACAGTTGCGGGTTGCCCTGCAACAGTTGGCTCATGGCGTCCAGCGACTCCTGACGCTTGGTCATGTAGCTCGGGCCAGTCGTCACGCACACATCGTACTGGCCAACGCCGAGGTTGTAGATTTTCTTGATCACAACGCCCGCCTGGTCGACGATCTTGCGCACCGGCTGCGGCTGATTCGGGTCGATCATCGCCGAATCCGTCTCCCCATCGATGCCGATGATGCGGGCAATGCGCTGGGTGTCGTAGATTTTCGGGATCAGATCCACAATCTGCCGAGTGGTGTACCGAATCGCCCGCGCCAGATTGTCGACGTAGTGGTAGGTGCCTGTGTCGCCCTGTTTTTCACGCGCCAGGATCGCTCGGCCAGAGCGTTCGTTGCTCGTAGCGCCCAAACTGGAGTCATATTGGCCGGTAGTGCTCTTGATGTCATCAGAAGCGCCCGCCTTGGCCTGTAGGAGCCCGCTGGAGGCCATTGGAGGCTGTGACCGTGCCGGTAGGGGCAGTACGCCGCCTGCGCCGTCTGTAACGTCAGGGTTGACCTCCAAATACGGCCAGTTGGTCGTATTTGCGGTCTTCCACTGCTGCTCGTAGCCCTCAAACTGCCCGCCGTACCCGATAAACGGGGCTTTTGGCGCCAGTGCAAGCATCTCAGCCTCTTGGCTGACCCAGTAGTTGTACATCCGCTGGGCGTCTTTGGCGTTGCGGATCAGCCCAGAGACGTACAGGCGACCGTCAACCTCAAATTCGTTGCCAACCACGCGGATAACGGGTATGGACTTGCCTGCCCACTCGTGTTCTTCGATGAACTCAAACCCGTTTGTCTTGCACCGCTTGATCTTCTTCTGATCCACGATGCGCGTCTTGATGGGTTTCATGCCCATCATCCGCATTTGACGGTCTTCCGGCGAGTTCTCCATCGCCGACACGTTGCCGTGGTACAGATGCATCGTCGCCGGCGTGTGCTCGGTGTAGAAGTACTCTGCAATGCGTACCGTCTTCTCGCTAATCCACGGACTCAAGCTCTGGTCGCCCACGCCGCGCTGCATCATGGTCGATACCGGCGATGCGTCGGGGAACTGACGCTCGTATTCGTCAGCCGTCAGGTCTTCAGTGATGAAGCACCACTCCGCATCCGACCCACAGGGGTCTTGGATCGTCGGGTCCATGTACACGCTGAACGAGTTGCGCACCCGAGCGATGCGGATGTCCTGCTCAAAGCTGTCGTCGTTGCAGTACTCGGTCAGGAGCCGGATGTAGCCCTCGCCGTAGGTAACCTGGTTCTCGCAGGCGGTGTCGTAGGCGACATCAGCGTCCGAGATGTACTCGATGTGCCGCACGATGCCGTCGAATATCTCCGCAACCTCTACGTCGGCCTTGTCGTCCGCAGGGAT
>CAISYX010000025.1 GCA_903889815.1 uncultured Gammaproteobacteria bacterium | reverse complement strand
GCCCCCGGGCGGCTTGATGCCCTCATCATTGGCGCCGACGTTGCTCGGCGTGTAGGTAACGACGGGCGAGCGGTTGGCCTTTCGCCGGGTGCCGCCGCCGACCGTGGTGGCGCTTGAATCGAGACCTGCGAGCACTGTGGTGCTGCGGTCAAGGTGGCCGCTCTTGCGCATCCTGCGCGCGCGGCATTCGTGCATCCCTGCACAGCATTGGGAGCATCGACGCTCCGGTGGTGATCAAGACAATCCTCGATCATCTCGCGCGGCCCGTGTTCAGACCCTTCGGGCGGGTGCCGCCGCAACCTGAATTGCCGGGCCTGACGGCACCGGGCTGACGGCACACCTCTTCTGGAGCAGGGACGTGAGGCTGGCCTGACCCCCGGCGAGGGGGCGGGGCGCTCGCGCCTGCTGGACTAAACCCTCGATATCTACTGGTGGAAAACACCCGCAACGCGAGGGGCCCGCGAAATTCCGGCCTGAACGGCCGCCGTCGACCGCGATCGGCACAGCTCGCTCCCGGCCATTTCAATGCACGCCCTGATCGATCTCGTCGAAAAGGGTGGTTATCCTTCCTGCACTTGGAGGCACCCAGTGGAACGGCTCAACTATCATCATCTGCACTACTTCTGGGTGACTGCCAGAGAAGGCGGCATCGCGCGCGCCAGCGCCAAGCTGCACCTGTCCCAGCCTTCCATCTCGGCACAGATCAAACAGCTGGAAGAGGCGTTGGGCGTCAAACTTTTCCAGAAACATGGCCGCAATCTGGTACTGACAGACGTTGGCAGGACCGTGCATCACTATGCCGATGAAATCTTCAGTGCCGGCCGTGATCTGCTGGAAGTTGTCAAATCCGGCCAGCCGGGCCGGGGGATGCCGCTGACCATCGGTGTTTCCCATGCCGTGCCGAAGCTGGTGATCTGCCGTTTGCTGCGCCCCTTGCTGCAGACCGAACACCCCCCGCGGATCGTGTGCAAAGAGGACAACACGGAGCGCCTGCTGGGTGAGCTGGCCACCCATGCGCTGGATGTGGTGTTGGCGGATACGCCCACTCCCCCCCACCTCCGGGTAACTGTGTTCAATCATGCGCTGGGCAAATCGGATACTGCCTTTTTTGCCAACGGCACCATTCAGGCGACCTTGAAGAAGCGTTTTCCGCAATCACTGCATGGCGCGAGGATGGTATTGCCAACGCCCAATTCGGCGTTGCGCCGCGATCTGGACGCATGGTTCGACAAGAAAGGCATCAAACCCGAGTTGACCGGAGAATTTGAGGACCCTGCGCTGATGAAAGCCGTGGGGGCAGATTCGGACGCCGTGTTCCCGGCCCCCCTGGCCATTGCCGAAGATGTCCGGCGCATGTACGACGTCGCCCTGATTGGCCGGACTGCTGATGTGCAGGAGCGCTATTACGCCATATCGGCAGAGCGGCGCCTCTCGCATCCTGGTGTGCTCGCCATTACCAGTGCAGCCCACGACCGCCTCTTCAAATAGACCGGGCAAGTCGCCGTGGGTGTCCTGACAGTCCCGCCGAGTACGGCCTACTTGTTGAAGTGTTGATCGAGGAACGCCACTTCCCCGGACTCGACATTATAAAGTCCGCCAACCAGGCCGATGCTGCCCTCCTGGTACAGATGTTCGAGGATGGGCGAACGCTCCAGAATGGACCGCAGTTGGCAGCGTACATTCTCGATTGCCACCAATTCGACCGAGCTTTCGTCTGAAATGCTGGTTCCGTCACGCTGCGCTACCGCATGCATCGCAGGCGCAACCTTGGCCAGCAGGCCGGTAAGATGCCCCATCTGTACGTGGCTGCAGGCTCCCTTGATGGCGCCACACTTGGTGTGTCCCAACACCATGATCAACTTTGAACCCGCCACCTTGCAGGCAAATTCCATGCTGCCGAGGATGTCTTCATTCAAGACGTTGCCGGCGATGCGGGCGCTGAAGATATCGCCCAGACCCTGGTCAAAGACCAGTTCCGCCGATGTGCGCGAATCGATACAGCTCAACACGATTGCAAAAGGGTACTGGCCGTCGGAGGTTTCGTTGACCTGCTGCAGCAGGTTGCGGTTATAGCGCAGGTTGCTTACGAAACGCTGATTGCCATCCACCAGTATCTGATAGGCCTTTTGTGGCGTAAGGACGTGCTGGGCTTCTTTGTTCAAGGTACGCATGATTCCTCCTGATGCTGTCTGATGAAAATCAAACCCCTATGGGTCGCCCCGATACCGGATTGCTGCCGGACGGGTTGTTCTCGGTGGCCGCTGCAAACTCTCTGCTGATGCGATGCATGGCATCGTTGTCGCGCCTCAGGCCATCCAGACCCTCAAAGGTTACATCGATGTTCTCGGCAACAGCCCGTTGCCTGAAGTCCTGGAGAATCTCGAAAACATCGTGATCGATACTCACGGAGCGCGAAGCATCGATCACCACCCTGGCGCCAGCCGGTATTTCTGCCAGTTCGCGCATCACGGTGGCCCGATTCAGGAACGACACATCTTCCGAGAGTACGACGCGGACAGCGCCAGTCGGATCGCGATCCACAAAGAAGGCGTTCTGGTAGTGGTTCAGCAGGATCGTGAATATGGCAACGGCAAGCCCAAGACCGATGCCGATCAGCAGGTCGGTGGTGAGAATGCCGATGATGGTCACGATGAAGGGAATGAACTGGTAAGGCCCTTGCGCATACATGCTGCGGAACAGCGCAGGCTTGGCAAGCTTGTACCCGACAGTGATCAGCACCGCGGCAAGCACGGACAGCGGAATCAGGTTAAGCAGCGCGGGAATTGCGATTACTGCCACCACCAGCAGCACACCGTGCAGGATCGCCGAAATCTTGGTTTGCCCACCGGCCTGGATGTTGGCCGAACTACGCACGATCACCTGCGTTACCGGTAAGCCTCCCAGCAAGCCCGAGATCACGTTGCCGGCACCCTGCGCCTTGAGCTCGCGATTGGTGGGGGTCACACGCTTGGAGGGGTCGAGTTTGTCGGTAGCCTCGACGCACAGCAGGGTTTCCAGGCTGGCGACCACCGCCAGCGTCAGCGCTGTGGTGTACACCGCCGGGTTGGAAAGATGCGAGAAATCCGGGAAGGTGAGCAAGCCCATTAGACCTGACAGGCCGTCAGCCATGGGAATCTGCACCAGGTGGCTGGCTTCAATTGCCAGCGCGGGCGCCGCGTCGGCAAAGATTTGATTCAGCACGATACCCATCACGACAGCGACCAGCGGTCCCTGAATCCAGGTGGTGGCTTTGATGCGTTTGATGAAGGGCAGGTCCCACAGCAACAGAATCGCCATCGATACCAGCCCCACCACCAGGGCACCGGGCTGTAACTGTGACAGCATGGTGCCTAAGGCCGACAGGGTGTTCTCGCCGTTGCTTTGCACGAAGGCCATGTCGCCCTCCGGATTAGCGTCGTAGCCGACGGCATGCGGCAGCTGCTTGAGGATGATCGTCAGGCCAATACCACTGAGCATGCCTTTGATGACGGAAGACGGGAAATAGTAGCCAATCACGCCAGCTCGCAGATAACCCATGGCAAGCTGTAGCAGGCCAGCCAGCACCACGGTGACCAGAAACGCTTCGAACGATCCCAGGCTGTTGATGGCAGCAAACACGATCACGGCAAGCCCGGCCGCTGGCCCGGAGACCCCGAGTCGTGAGCCGCTGAGCGCACCCACCACAATCCCGCCCACGATGCCGGAAATCAGGCCCGAGAACAGTGGCGCACCCGAGGCCAGAGCAATGCCCAGGCAAAGCGGCAGAGCGACGAGGAACACGACAACGCTGGCAGGAATGTCGTGCTTGAGCGATTCGCCCAGTGACATATTTGATTTCATGGTTGCAGTACCTCTTTGTTTAGCCGCGGTCGCAGTCTAGCCGAACCAACAAGAATAAAAATGTCGATGTTTAGAACTGATACTTATTTTTTTACGAATTGAATAGCGCGTCGGCTGCAGACAACAGTTGCACGTTTCCCCTCCGGGATTCTGCGAAGAACCAAAAAAACGGCGCCCGCAGGCGCCGTAAACGGTCATCCGACCGAGGGGATCGTAGATCAGTTGCTGTCAGACACCTTCACCACCAGCAGCGGCTGGGTCCAGGCCATTTCCGGGTCAGATTCCGCGTAGGGATTGGGGGGGTAGCTTGCAGGAAGTGATGCGGGCGCGGACGTAGATCTCGTTGCCCTGTACCTGGTACTTCGCCTTG
>CAISYX010000024.1 GCA_903889815.1 uncultured Gammaproteobacteria bacterium | reverse complement strand
TGTCCTTCAAGGGCTGGCCCCGGCGCGACTCCGGCTGACGAGGTATTCGCGGGCAGGGCTCGCTCCCACAGGCTGGGCGGGCCTGTCAGCCCTTCAGCTTCTCCACGATGGCCGACGTCGAGCAGTTGTCCAGAAACGCCAGCACCCGCACCTCGCCGCCGTAGCCCAGCACATAGTCTGCCCCCACCACCTGCTCCACGCTGTAGTCGCCCCCCTTCACCAGAATATCGGGGTGCAGCAGGTGCAGCAGCGCCTCGGGCGTGTCTTCCGCGAACGAGACTACCCAGTCCACCGCCTCCAGCCCGGCCAGCACGGCCATGCGCCGCTCCACCGGATTGATGGGGCGGCCCGAGCCTTTCAGCCGCTTGACCGAGGCGTCATCGTTGATTGCCACAATCAGGCGCTGTCCCAGCTTGCGGGCATCGGCCAGATAGCCCACATGGCCCGCGTGAATGATGTCGAAGCAGCCGTTGGTGAACACCACTTTTTCGCCATGGGCGCGGGCGTCATCCACTGCCAGCAGTAGTTGTTCGGCGCTCATCACGCCGCGGCCCGTGCCGTCCTCCCGCTGAATGGCGCGGCGCAGTTCCGGGCCGCTGATGGCCGCCGTGCCCAGTTTGCCAACGGCCAGACCAGCCGCCAGATTCGCCAGCGCAGTGCCCACGTCCAGCGGACTGCCAGCCGCCAGCGCGGCCGCCAGCACGGCCACCACGGTGTCGCCGGCGCCGGTGACATCAAACACCTCCTGGGCCAGGGTGGGCATGTGCAGCTCCGGGTGCCCGGCACGCAGCAGGGTCATGCCGTGCTCGCCGCGCGTGATGAGCAGGGCCTCGAGTTCCAGCTCCTGCAGCAGGCGCAGCCCGCGTGACGACAGTTCTTCCTCGCTGGGGCACTTGCCAACGATGGTCTCGAATTCCGCGAGATTGGGGGTAATGAGAGTCGCGCCACGGTACTTGCTGAAATCACTGCCCTTGGGGTCGACGATCACGGGCACATTGCGGGCCCGCGCGGCCTGGATCAGCGCCTGGGTGTGGCGCAGCGCGCCCTTGTTGTAGTCCGAAAGCACCAGCACCTGCGTCTCGGGCAGCATGGCCAGAGCGCGCTCTTCCAGCGCGGCCACGGCGGCCACGTCGAAGTCCTGTTCGAAGTCCACCCGCAGCAACTGCTGGTGCTGGCTGATCACCCGAAGCTTGGTGATGGTCGGGGCCGAATCGCATCGGGCAAAGGCACACAGCACGCCAGCGCCCTGCAGGCGCTCCTGCAGTTCTTCCCCTGCCTCGTCGTGACCGACGATGCCCACCAGCGAGGCCGCCGCGCCCAGCGCCGCAATGTTCAGCGCCACGTTGCCGGCACCGCCCGGCCGATCCTCGCGGGTGCCCACCCTCACCACCGGCACCGGGGCCTCGGGAGAAATCCGCGTGGCCTTGCCGTGCCAGTAGCGATCCAGCATCACATCGCCCACCACGAGCACGCGTGCCTGTTGAAAGGGGGGCATTTCCAGTTTCATCGTCAGCTTCCACAAGTCCGAAATTGGCGGCGATCATAGCACAGGGCCTTCTGGCCGCGGCAGCCAAAGGGATTGCCAAGGGCAGCGCCTGCGGCCGGCAAGGTTTGCTACAATCGCCGCACTTTCGAAACCGACACTCGTGCAGCGCCAGGAATCACGTGAGCAATAAATCCAGGAAATTCAAGAAGTCCAAAAAGTCAGACAAGCTTGGCGATTTTCTGGGGCCCCGTTACTGGCTCACCTGGCTCGGTTTCGGCATGATCTTTCTGATGTCCCACCTGCCATTCGCGCTGCAGATTCAGCTTGGCCGCGCCCTGGGCTGGATCAGTTACGCGCTCGCGAAGGAACGACGTCGCGTCTGCAGCATCAATATCAGCCTGTGCTTTCCGGAGCTTTCCGCGCCGGAGCAAAAGCAGCTGGTACAGAACACCTTTCTTTCCAACGGAATTGGGGTGATGGAAATTGGGATGGCCTGGTGCCGCCATCCCGAAGACTTCCGCCACCGCGTCACTGTCAGCGGGCTGGAGCATCTGCAGGCTGCCACCTCGCGGGGCAAGGGCGTGCTGCTGGTGTGTGCGCATTTCACCACGCTGGAATTCTGCGGCAGCCTGCTCAGCCTGTTTCACCCCATGGATGTGACTTACCGTCCCCACAAGAACGCCCTGTTTGAAACCCTGATGTTCCGTGCGCGACAACGCCTCTATGGCGCGGTAATCGACCGCGGCGATGTGCGCCAGGCGCTGCGCAGTCTGCAGCAGGGACACACCATGTGGTACGCCCCCGACCAGGACTACGGCGCGAAGCATTCCGTGTTCGTGGACTTCTTCGGCGTGCCAGCGGCCACCATAACCGCCACGACACGCTTTGCGTCTTTCAACGACTCCGCGGTGATCTTCTTCAGCCATTACCGGCGCGCGGACAACTCGGGCTATCATCTGGACTTCAGCGCGCCGCTCACTGACTATCCCAGCGGCGACGAGCATGGGGACGCTGCGCGCATCAACGCCGTGATCGAAGACGCCGTGCGCCAGCATCCCGAACAGTATCTGTGGCTGCACAAGCGCTTCAAGACTCAGGCGCTGGGCAAGGCCGTCAGCCCCTACAACAAACGAGCACGCATGTCCTCACCATGAGCCATTCACCGTACAGCCGCGCCACCACCACCGATATCCGCCTCTGGGCGGTGGGGCTGAGTCTGTTGCTGTCTGTGTGGCACGCCCTGCTGAACCAGATTCCCAATGCCGATGGCTTCGAGTACGTGCGTATTGCCGAGGTGTTCCTGAAAGACGGGCTTGCCGCAGCTTTCGCCCTTTACCCCTCTGCAACCTACCCCGTGCTCGTCGGGGTGCTGCAGTCACTCGGACTGGATCCCTTCGTGGCAGGCCAGGTGCTCAACGCGCTTTTTTATGCCTTGCTGGTGAATGTGTTCATGAGCATCGCGTTGGAAATCCGCGACACACGGCGCCATGCGCTCATCGCGGCGGTAGTGGTACTGGTGTATCCCCAGATAAACGAATATCGCTACTACATGATTCGTGACATTGCCTGCATCGCGCTGGTACTGGCGGGAACACTGCAGCTGATTCGCTATGCCCGAGCACCGGCGTGGCGGGAGGCCGGCCTGTTCTGCATGGCGCTGCTGGGGGCGGCGCTGTTCCGGGCCGAGGCGCTGGTGTATCTGTTTGTGGCGCCGCTGGTGCTGCTGTGGCGGAGCGAGGTGGTGCAGTTCGCGGGCGGGCCCGCTCCCACAGGAAGGTTTGTTCCGGCAATGACCAGAGCCTGGCTGCAACTGCAGGGGCTGGTGGTGGGGCTTGCGGTCATTGGAGTGCTGGCACTGGGCATTGCGGGGGTGGACGTGCCGGGCACCCTGTTGCGCATCGCCACGGTGTATCTGCCCTTTCTGACAGCCGCTCTGCAAGCGCTGGGGGAATCCAACACCGGGCTGAGCGACGCCATCTTCGGCGAATATGCCGCCGACTTCTCCGGTGAACACTTGTGGCTGTTCATGCTTGGGGGGATGACAACGCTGCTCATCTTCAAGCTTGTGTCAGGTTTCGGAATACCTGCGCTGCTGGTGCTTGTTTATGGCTGGCTTACGCGCACTATGCCAGTCGCCTTGCCTGCGCTGCGGCCACTGCTCTTCAATGCCGGAATTGCATTCGCAATCCTGCTGGCCTTTCTGCTGCTCACGCGCTTCCTGTCATCGCGCTATACCCTGCTGTTCTGCATGCTCTTGCTGCCGCTGCTGACGCTGGTGCTGGACGCCACCATTGAGCGCCTGCCCCAGCTCCCCCGCGCCAGATTGGCCAGGGGACTTCTGGGTTTCGCTCTGCTGTTCTGTCTGGTGGATGCACACGTCAGTTTCGGACGCTCCAAGCAATCCCTTCAGCAGGCAAGTGACTGGTTGCGCAGCAATGCCGTGGCCGGCACCGTGCTGCTGACCAACAACAACTACGTGGCTTACTACAGCGGCATGGTGGCTGACTATGACAAGGTGCTGCGCTACATCGATGTCAGCCTGCTGGACAATGCGACACCTGGAACACTGCTGGCCATGAGCCTTGACCGCGGCATGGACGAACAACTGCAGTCGCGCGCGAACGCCGGCCAGCTTGTCCTGCTGGCAAAGTTTCCGCTCGCCGCGGAAGAGTCGTCCAACGCCCTCGAGTTTGCCATATACCGCCGCGTGGCCAATTGAGGCCTCAGCGTTCCCAATCGAGCTCCGGCCGCTTGGTCACCAGCACGCGCTGCATGATCAGATATTCCAGATCAGAGCCGAAAAACAAATTCAGCGCATCTTCCGGAGAACACACCAGCGCCTCGCCCGGGCGATTGAGCGAGGTGTTCAGCACGATGCCATAGCCGCTGATCTTCGCGAACTCCCGCAGCAGGCGGTGATAGCGCGGATTGCCGGCGCGGGTGACCACCTGCGCGCGCGAGGTGCCGTCTTGGTACACCAGCCCCGGCACGCGCTCCTGCCACTCCTGATTCACATCGAAACTCATCGACATGTAGTCGGCCGGATGTTTTGTCTGCAGGAAGTCCTGTGCCAGAGAGTCCAGCAAACTGGGCGAAAACGAACGCCAGCCCTCGCGGAATTTGATCTTCTTGTTCACCTCCTCCACTGCACCCTGGAAGAACGGGTTGGCCAGAATGCTGCGATTGCCCAGCGCCCGTGGCCCGAACTCCATGCGGTTCTGGAACCAGCCAACCAGTTTGCCTTCGCCGAGCAGCTGCGCGGCGCGTCTGGAGGGATTCTCCAGAATCTCGATGATCGGCTTCTCGCGGTGCTGCTCGCAGGCACGCAAACAACGCTCGGTGGTATAGCGCGGCCCCAGGTAAGGATTGCGTCGCGGGATTACCGGCACCTTCTGCTGTGACAATGCGTAAGCCGCTGCACCAATGGCCGTACCCGAATCACCCGGCGACACGGGCACATACAGCTCCTTCAGCCATGGCAGCTCGGCAAGACGCTGGTTGAGCTTGATGTTGAGCGCACCGGTACCCGCGAACACCAGGCGACCATTGGTCTGGATGATGTCGGACAAATAGTGCGTCACCAGCTGCACTGTGAAGTCTTCGTACATTTTCTGAATGCTCGCGGCATAGTGCACGTACGGGTCCTGAATCAGATCGCCCGCACGGCGCGGCCCCAGCAGCTCGATCAGCTGCTTGCTGAAGAAGTGCCCGCGGTTCTTGTACTTGAAGCGACGCAGCCCCACGGTCCCGATCAGTGCCGTATTGAGCTGGAAACGCTTGCCGTCGCAGTGCACCAGCGGACTCAGGTCGTACTTTTGCGGATCGCCATGGGTGGCCATGCCCATCACTTTGGCGTCTCCGTCGAGCATGTCGAAGCCCAGGTAGTCGGTGATGGCACCATACATGCCGGCCAGGGAATCCGGGTCGTAGAATTCCTTCACACGGGTGATGCGCCCCTTCTCTCCGTAGCCCAGAAACATCGAGGCATATTCGCCCTTCATGTCGATGGTGAGGATGGCGGTTTTGTCTTCGAATCCGCTCATGTGGTAGGCGCTGCTGGCATGGGCCAGCTGATGCTGCACCGGCACGAACTTCACCTTGTGCCAGGGAATCCTGAGTTCTTCCATGAGCCCGCGAATCTCTTGCACATAGCGTCGGTAACGGCGATTGCCATTGAACAGGGCATCGAGGGCGCGGTCGGGCGCGTACCAGTGGCGGCGGGCGTAATGCCAGCGCGCGCGACTGAAAATGGAGATCGGCGCGCAGGACACCGCCACCGTGTCGATGTCGCGGGGCTTTATCTTCGCGGCACGAATGCAGAAGCGCGCCGACTCCCGTGGCATGTAGCCTTTGGCGTGCTTGCGTCTGACCAGACGTTCCTCTTCGACGGCCGCCACCAGTTCGCCATCGATGAACAGCGCCGCAGAGGCATCGTGGCCGAGTGCGCCAGAAAGTCCGAGTGTTATGTGTGCCATCATTTCCCTTTGTCTTTCTTGAAAATGTCGAAATTTGTGTCCTTGCAAAGCTGGGCGATCATGGCCTTGACTGCATTCCACTGCTGAGGATTCTTGTCAAAGTTTCTGACAAAGCGTTTCAGATCACGGGAGCGGACACGGCGGTAACGCCCCGAATCGGTTTCCTGGCGCATGGCGTCTAGATCAAGCACCGTCAGCCTGCCAGCCGCGCTGAGAAAATTGGTCGCCTTGGTGTCGCCATGCACGATGGCGTATTCGCCCAGGCCAATGAACAACTCGCGAAACTGCGCCATTGTCTGTTGCCACTCTGCGCTGTCCACGGACTTCTCCTGCAGCAACTTCTTCACTTCGATGCCGTCCACATAGTCGGTGACAAACCATGACATCCCGCGCACGGGCCCGGAACGTCGTTCCAGCATCAGCAAGGGCGCAGGCGTGGCGATGCCAAGCATTTCCAGCATGTGCGCATTGCGCCAGCTGCGCCAGGCGCGGGTCGAATAAAAAAGGCGCTTCAATTGGTGCCACAGAGATTTGCTGTTGTAGCGCTTTACCACCACATCGCGCCCGTCGATGCACAAGCGCATGACTGTTGTAGAGTTCCCGTCCTTGAGCATGACGCCATCCTGCATCGCGGCATCCGGATTGGCGATGAATGCCCGCCAGCCGTCGGTGTTCAGTGCGCGACGAAAAATCAAGAACTGAGACCAATCGTGGACACAGACATTTGCCGTGGTTTCGCGAGTCAGTTTGTTGAGTATCAGATTCAGACGAGCCATGCGCTTCGTGTAAAGAATCGGAGTCAACACCTCAGCATCGGCGCTCAGCTGGAGTTCGGGACGCAGGGCCCGGTAATGCGCGTACAGCGCTGGCACATGCACGTCGTTGCTGAGCGGAAACTGTGCTAAGAACAGACCCAGATTGTGCAGTGCTTTGACTTTGTCTACGCCTTCTGAATTGTCTGCATGCCTTTCCACGGTGTCCGCATCCAGCAGTTGGAGAGCGCCGGCCTGGAGCAGGAAGTTGTCCAGATGCAGATCCTTCTGCAGCAATCCGGCGCTGTGACAGCGGGCAATCAACGTCACTACATCGCGCAGCAGGCTCTCGCGCAGTTCGCCGGGGCTGCACTCCCAGCGCGAATGGACGCTCTCTCCATTGTCAAGGTACTCCAGCAGCATGAATCCACTCCTGCCATCCACGCACCGACCAGAGCCCAGCAGCGCGGGCGTCGGCAGTCCGGCATTGACAAGCTGGCGGATACTTGCGGTTTCGCGTGCCAGGTGCGTCGTCCAGCGGCGCCGGGAGAAAAAAAGCTTCATGACCACCAGCCTTTCCTTCCAGCGCACCAGTGCGACCATACGTCTGCCGGGCAGGAGACGGAATGTCTGCAACAGCTCCAGAGTCTCCACGTTTTCGGGCGAGGCCGTCAGGCGCACTTCCATGAATGCAGGCAGAGTGATCTGGCGCCCCTGAGTCAGCAGGGCATGGGTATCGAGACTGTTCATCATCATGCACACCTCTCAGTGATTGATCTTCCTGTCCAGCTGCTGAGCTTTTTTCTGCACGGCGTTCCAGAACACCGCGTCTTCTGAAAGCGCCTCACGCAATGACTTGCCACTGTAGCACTTCACGAAACGCAGAAAGTCGTGGCGGTTCAGTCCCACATGCAAGGCCGAAAAATACAGCCCAGCGACATCCTTGATGACCCAGCGCCGGGGCAGGTGCTCGTCGATCAGTGCCCGGTGCAGATCGATCAGCGACAGCCGGGGCAGTGCGCCTGCCTCGAAGGCCGCTTCATCGTGCAGCAGAAAGTGGCACAGGTAATAGTCGCGATGGCAGATGCCATGGTGGTGCAGCGTGCGGCTGATGCTGGCCAGCGTGTCCAGCAGACGCCACTTGCGGGCCAGGGGCGGCCGCTGCTGCACCCAGCGCGCACAATAGTCCTCCAGACTGATGGTGTGCTGAAGCGCCTCGGTGACAATGAAGGAGACGCGTCGCGCCGGGTTCCAGCCACGGCTCCCGCAGGCCACCGTCGTCATTGTGGCCACGCCGAGCTGTGTGAGTCGAGCGATGGCCTGCCACTCGTTCTCGGCACCCAGAATCGGCATGCGCAGCGTCAGCAGATTCTTCAGAATCTCGCCCCAGCCGATGCCGTGGTGAATCTTGGCGAAGTACGCCCGCCCCTCGAACTCGAACTCCAGCGTGCGCCGGCCTTTGACATTGCGGTAAATCTTCCCTTGCAAGGCCTCGACTTCGGCAAAGGGATCACGGCCCTGCCAGGCCCGGGCGAAGTCGTCGCGCAGAGAGAGCGTCATCGGCCACCCCCCTGTCCGGAGCGTTGCCGGGCGAACTGTTCAATCATGGCGGCCACGGTTTCGGGCATGCTGTACAAATCCTCGCGACGGCCGTAGTCGATGCCGCTGCGCTGCAACAGCGCGCGCTCCGGACTTGTCAGCATGCGCAGCAACCTGCCGTTGAGATCATCCTGACTGAAGGGCGACTCGCAGACTTCCCCCGCACTGGCTTCCAGGATATGGAACGCGTAACCACAGGTATCGGTGGTGAGCACCGGCAGCCCTGCAACCACGGCCTCCAACAGCACATAACCGGCGCTTTCGCTGTAAGCCGGATGCAGCAGCAGGTCAGACCCCAGCAGGAAGCGCGGGACATCGTCGCGCCCGCTCAGGAAGACGCACTGCGGCGCGATGCCCAGACGCGCAGCCAGGCGCTGGAAGCGATCGGGCTTGTCCTGCCCCACCAGAAAATAGCGTACCCGGGTCCGCACTGCCGGGGGCAGCGAGGCAATGGCGCGCAGCGAACGATCCACCCCCTTCACCACGAAACCGGAGCCAACCTGCAGCACCGCCAGATGCCCCGCATCCAATCCGTGCTCGGCGCGAAACGCAGCACGCACCTGCGCGGCATTCTCGGGGGCCTGGCGATCGCGCCCGATGCCCGGAGGAATGTCGTGAAGGCGGGCGACACTCTGCGGATAGTGGTGCGCGAACTGCTGTCGCTGCAGCGGCGAGAGCAGCAATGCCTCTGTGTGGGACTGGGGGCCGAACACTGCCTGCTCGAAACGCAGGAAGTGGCGGTAACGTGGTGTGAAGCGGTAATAGAAGGCTCGTTCTTTCAGGGCTCGCTCGGCGAAGCAGGGATCTGCAGCAAAGTAGACATCCAGGCCGGGCATCCTGTTGAAGCCGATCACGGCATCCACTGGCGACTCGCGCAAGCGCTTCTGCACCTGCGTGGCGAAACGTTCGTAGCGCATGTGATTGCGAAAGGACTTTACCGTCAGCAGCGTGATTTCCAGAGCCTCGGGCACCGGCCCTTCCCACTTCATCGTATAGACCACCACCTTGTGCCCACGCGCCGCACAGGCCAGAGCCACGCGCAGAAAATCGCGCTGCTGGCCACCGTAGGGAAAATACGCGTAGATGAGAAAGGCCAGGGTCATGGTGTCAGCACCACGTTCTGTGGCTGTGCTGCCATCAACGACTGCAGGGTGGCCAGGACGATGGCTGGGGGATGAGCGCTGTAGCAGGCGGGCGTCACGTCGAGCGCCTCGCCGGTGTAGGTGCAGGTCTTGCTCATGCACGGCGCGCAGGCCAGGGTGGACGACAGATGGGCCTGATGTCTTCCATAGGTGCCGGACAGTCCGGGATTGGTGGCTCCGTACAGGGAGACTGCCGGGGTTGCGAGTGCGGCGGCCAGATGTCCGAGACCCGTATCCACGGCCACCACACCATCGGCCAGTGCGATCTGCCGCGCCATGCCCGTCAGTGTCTGACGTTCCAGAACGCTCACGCCCGCAATGCCCTGCGCGATATCCTGCGCCCGCTGCTTCTCGACCTCACTGCCCCAGGGCAGGCGCACGGTGTAGCCTTGCTGCGTGGCCAGCAGCGCGAGTTCCTTCCAGTATTGCAACGGCCAGTGCTTGGTGGGCCACGTGGTGCCATGCAGAAACACCAGCATGCCGCTGGGCCCGGCTTTCGGACTCATGCCCATGCGTTGCAGATCCAGGCCGTAGTCGATGGCCGAAGCGTCCTGCACGTCGATGCTGTAGTTGAGCGCCCGCGAGAACAGCTCGCGCACACGCTGCACGGCGTGCTCGTTGCGTGGCACGGAATAGACCTTGTTGTAGAACAGGGTGGCGAGGGGCTCGCGGGCAGTACTGTCGCTAAGGCCAACGGTCAGGCCGCGGGACAGACGGCTGATGACGCCGCTCTTGAGCAGCCCCTGGGCGTCGATCACCAGGTCGTAATGTTCGTGTTTGATGTCCTTGCGAAACGCGCTGAACTCACCGTTGCGCAGAGTGCGCAGCACGTCCTTGCGCCAGCGGCGCAGGGCCACGGGAATCACCCGCGTCACCGCAGGATGCCAGCCGGGCACTTCCACGAAATTCTCTTCCACCACCCAGTCGAACTGCAGGCGTCGGTTGGCGCGGCGCGCATCGGTGACGGCGGGAAGAGTGTGGATGACATCTCCAAGTGAAGACACCTTGACGATCAAGACTCGCAAAATGCGTTGGGCTCCCCGGCGACGGTAATTGGGCTGGCATTGGTCTGCACCAGCACCTGATCCAGCGCCCTCAGCGCCAGGGTGGGCGCGAGGTCCACAAGGCAGCGTTTGTGCTGCAAGGGGCAGGTGCGTTCAAAGCAGGGGCGGCATGCAATGTCGATTGCCAGCAATTGTACGTTATCTGCCAAGGGCGGAGTAAAGTCTGCTGACGTCGAGCCGTACAGCGCCACGATGGGTCGCCCAAGTGCCGCAGCGACATGCATCAGGCCCGAGTCATTGCTGACCACAGCCGTTGCCACGGACATGATGTCGATGGCCTGCGCCAGCGAGGTTCTGCCGGTGAGGTCCTGACACCAGGGCTGTGCGCTGGCGGGCAGGCCGTTACGGACCTGTGTCGCCACCGGCCCATCCTTAACCGATCCCAGAATCCACACTTGCCAGCCCGCGGCAATGCGGTCGGCACAGACACTGGCATAGTGCTCAGCGGGCCACTGCTTGGCATCACCGAATTCCGCTCCCGGACAGATTGCGAGCACTGGCCGCGCCTGATTCAGGCCCAGGGCGTCGAGCGCCGCCTGCACATCGTCCGCCTGCGTCACCAGGCGCGGGCGCGGCAGCGACGCCGGCAAGGCCTCGCCCGCCGGACGCCCCAGTGCCACGAAGCGCTGCACCATCAGGGGCATGGCCTTCTCGTCGAGGTCACGCACATCGTTGAGCAGCAGGCCGCGGGATTCGCCGCGCCAGCCAGTGCGCCGCCCGCTGCGCACGAACAGGGTCAGCAACGCCGACTTGAAAGAGTTGGGCAGCACGATGACCTGCTCATAGCCCTCCTTGCGCAGCGAATGCCCCAGGCGGTAGCGCCCGCGCAGGTTCAGTTCGCCATGCCGGAATGGCAGGTCGATGGCGCGGCGCACCTCAGGCATGCGTACCAGCAGCGGCCGGCTCCACGCCGGCGCCAGCACATCGATCGCCAGCGGGGTGCCCGCCTCCCGCGCCTCTTTCTGCAGGCTGATGAACAGGGCCTGCGCCATCACC
Source organism: uncultured Gammaproteobacteria bacterium (assembly GCA_903889815.1). Lineage (GTDB taxonomy): Bacteria > Pseudomonadota > Gammaproteobacteria > Pseudomonadales > Pseudohongiellaceae > UBA5078. The sequence continues at coordinate 3,165 of CAISYX010000024.1, read as the reverse complement.
ATGTCGCCTACCCAGGACGGCCCGACGATCAGAATGCGGCGACTCATACGGCCTCCGTCGTGACGAAGAGCGTGTCCCATATCTGCGTGACCGCGCTCTGGAAATCCGCCAGCGGACGTGGTGTCTCCTCGCTGTCGCGATGCTCCAGCGCAAACTGGTGCAGCGCCGAACGCAGCGACAAGTACGCGTCGGTGAGCAGACGGAATTGCGCGGTGCTCAACAGCTCGCAGGCGTGGGCTGTTTCCAGAATGCGCACATTGTCGGGCCAGGCCAGCAATGCGGGATGTTCGGCACTGTGGGCCAGCACCAGGTATTGCACCATGAATTCAATGTCGACGATCCCGCCGCGCCCTTGCTTGATGATGAACGACAATTTGTCGCGCTCGGCCGCCGGCTTTTTCGCGAACTCGTCGCGCATGCGCTGGCGCATGGCAGTCACCTCGCGGGCCAGCGCCTGCCGATTCCGCTCCTTGCCCAGAGTCAGAGCGCGCAGCCGGTCGAACTCAACCTGCAGCGCCTTGCTGCCTGCCACGGCCCGCGCCCGCACCAGCGCCTGGTGTTCCCAGGTCCAGGCTTCATTGCGCTCGTAACTGGCGAAGGCTTCCATGGAACTGACCAGCAGCCCCGACTCGCCCGAGGGCCGCAGGCGCATGTCCACCTCGTAGAGCTTGCCGGACACGGTGTAGGTGCCCAGCATGGTGATGACGCGCTGCGCCAGGCGCGTGTAGAACTCGCGGCTGTTGATGCTGCGCTGACCTTCCATGACATGGGTGTCCAGCGCCAGTGCGCCATCGTGCAGGAACACCAGGTCCAGATCGGAAATGTAACTGAGCTCTATGCCCCCCAGCTTGCCGTAGCCGATGACCACGAAATCCATCTCGCCATGACGGCCCTGCTTGTTGCGCGGGTAACCGTGCTTGCGCACCAGGAACTGCCAGCTGAGCGCAAGCACCTGCTCAAGTACGGCCTCGGCGGTGAAGGTGAGGTAGTCACTGACCTTCATCACGGTGAGACGGCCACTGATCTGCGCCGCCGCCACCTGCAGGGTGTGCGACTGCTTGAAATAGCGCAGGGTCTCCATCTGCTCTTCGAAATTGTCGGGGTCGATGCGCAGCAACTGCTGGGCAAGCTCCTCCTGCAGCACCGCCTTCACCGGGGGCTCGTCAATACCGTCCAGCAACTCGTCCAGCAGCACGGGGTGCTTGCTCAGAAACTCCGTCACGAAGGGACTGGCTGTGCACAACTGCACCACTTCCCGCAGCGCATTGGCGTTCTCCAGCAGCAATACCAGATAGGCGGTGCGACGGCTGACGGCCGTGATCAGTTGCAGCACGCGCTCGAATGCCAGACTCGGCGTTCCGGAATGCGACACCGCATGCAGCAGCACGGGCATGAATTTCTCGAAGCGCTGCCGACTCTCGGCCGGCAGCATCAAAAAGGTCTTTTCGCGACGGAAGCCGTCGATGCGTGCCGCGGTGCCGGCAGGATCATCGAAACCGTGTCCGGTCAGGAAGGCTTCGGCGGCGGAGCGGCTCATTTCTTCCCGCCACAAGCTCCCCCAGTCAGTGTCCTCCAGCGCCAGCGCGGCAGGCTTGCCTTCATCCTCGGCATGGATCACTTCCGCGAAGTGCAGTCGCACGCGGTCGCGGTGAGAGTCGAGCTCGCGCAACAGGCTCTGCCAGTCAGCGAAGCCCATCGCCAGCGCTACCCGTTGCTGCTCGATGGCGTCTGTCACCAGCATCTGCGTCTGCTTGTTGGCCAGGCCCTGCAGCTTGTGTTCGAGGCTGCGCAGAAACGCGTACGCATCGCGCAATTCCGAGACGGTCTGCGCCGGCAGATACTGATTGTTGGCCAGCACGTCCATCGCCTTGTAGAGCGAGGCTTCCTGCAATCGCTTGTCACGACCGCCGTGCACCAGCTGCAGGGCCTGCACGATGAACTCCACTTCGCGAATGCCACCCGGCCCCAGCTTGATGTCCATGCTCAGGCCTTTGCGACGCACCTGCTTGTTGATCTGCATCTTCATGCTGCGCAGCGACTCGAAAGCCGAGAAGTCAAGATAGCGGCGGTACACGAACGGCCGCAGGCGCTGCAGCAATTCCTGGCCTTGTGCCAGGTCGCCAGCGACGATGCGGCCCTTGATCAATGCGTAACGCTCCCAGTCACGGCCCTGACTCTGGTAGTAGTTTTCCATGGCGTCAAAGCTGCACACCAGTGCTCCTTCGCTGCCATAGGGCCGCAGACGCATGTCCACGCGGTACACGAAACCGTCGCTGGTCACCGTGTCGAGCGCGTCAATCAGGCGCTGTCCGAGCCTTACGAAGAACTGCTGATTGACCAGGGGCTCGCCCTGCACACGAAGCGTCTCGCCGCCTTCGGGAAAAGCGAAGATCAGGTCAATGTCGGACGACAGATTCAACTCATGCGCGCCCAGCTTGCCCATGCCGATCACGACCAAGCGCTGTGGCTCGCCGCTGCGGGCGCTCCGCGGCTCGCCCCACTGCCGCACGCCCCAGGCATGCAGCACCTGCAAGGCATTGTCGATCTGCGCGTCCGCAAGCGAGGAGATGTCTGCACAGATCTCCTTCACGTCGGCCAGCACACACACATCCCGCCAGATGATCCGCAGCATCTGGCGCTGCTGGTATAGCCGCAGCAGGCGCTTGAGCATGGCATCCTGTTCGGCCGGCGCTGCAGCCTGCAGCGCTGCAAGTCGTGCCGCCAGCTCGGCGTGGAAATCATCCTTGCCAGTGCGATCGAGTTCACCCGAGGTCTTGAGATCGACCAGCAGCGAGGGATTCTGCACGCACAGAGTCGCGGCATAATCGCTGGCACACCAGACGCGGACGAGCTGCTGCGCGAACGCGGCATCGGCGGCCACCAAGGCAGTCAGGGAGGGGTTGCCGGGCTCCACGGCTTCCTTCTCGAGGAGACGTTGCCAGTACCGTTCCAGAATGGTGGCGATGGGGGTGGGGAGGTGGTTCAAATCAATCATCAGTTCTCTCAGTCTTCTTCATCGGTGTCTGGCGGTGTGGGCGAGGTGCGAAGCCAGGCGCCGGCCGGTCGTGCGGGGGCCAGGCATGCAGCGGGAGGTCAGAGGCTCTCGTGTGGACACGCCGTGAACCCATCCATGGGGGCTCGGCTGTCGCCGTCCTGGCGACAGAC
>CAISYX010000023.1 GCA_903889815.1 uncultured Gammaproteobacteria bacterium | reverse complement strand
GGATTTTTAGATCTTAAATATTTATCAATTTTATTTAATAGATCAATTTTTTCTGAAAATTTTTTTGCTTCAATAGGATTAACGTCTGTATATAAATATTTATTAGCGATGACAGTGCCGGTCAGATTGCGGGCAGCAATCTCCTTGGCAAGGTTGGGTCCGCTCATCACGCCGATGCGTGCCAAGGGCGACTCTTCTCGAAGAATCTCGCTCATGAGTTTGAAGCTGCCGGCTTCGATCCCCTTGGTGGTGCTCACAAGAATGGCGTCTTCTGGCGCCCACTGCAGCATGTCTTTGACGACTGCCCGGAAATAGGCGCTGGGCACTGCGACGAATATCACTTCGCTGTCCTGCACCGCCGCCTGCATGTCGTGAAAGGCACGCACATTCTCGTGCACCACGTATCCGGGAAGATACTGCGTGTTTTCGTGTGTGCGATTGACTTCTTCTACCAGTACTTCACTGCGCATCCAGAAATTCACGCGATAGCCATTCTGCGCAATGATGTTGGCAATGACCGTACCGAAACTGCCGCCCCCAAGGACCGCTACACTGCGTGCGCTTTGGGTCATCAGAAGACTCGATTCAGACCATCGAGAGCGGCAATGCGATACGCCTCGGCCATGGTGGGGTAATTGAAAGTAGTGTCGAGGAAATAGCGCATGGTATTGGCCTTGCCTTCCTGCAGCATGATTGCCTGGCCTATGTGCACGATCTCAGAGGCCTGGTCTCCGAAACAGTGAATGCCCAGAATCTCAAGGGTATCGAAGTGGAAGAGAATCTTGAGCATGCCGACCTGTTCGCCGGTAAGCAAGCCACGGGCAGTGTTCTTGAAAAAAGCCTTGCCCACTTCGTAAGGCACTTTTTCATTGGTCAGTTCGCGTTCTGTCTTGCCGAGCGTGCTGATTTCCGGAATGGTATAGATGCCCGAAGCGAAGCGATCAATCTGCACGCAGGCATCCGGATCCACTATGGCATTGGAGGCAGCGCGTCCCTGATCGTAAGAGACACTGGCCAGTGAAGGCCAGCCCACGACATCGCCGGCGGCATAGATATTCTCAATGGCCGTACGATAGCGACTGTCGATCTCCAGTTGGCCACGAGTATTGGGGATCAGACCTATCGCCGGGAGGTTCAACTGATCCGTGTTGCCCGTGCGCCCATTGGCCCACAGAACAATGTCGCTCTTGATGCGTTTGCCAGACTTCAGATGTGTCACCACGTGGGTGTCGCAATACTCCAGCCGGTCATACTCTTCGTTGTGTCTGCTGCGGACACCCGCGTTGCGAAGGTGGTAACTCAGCGCATCCGAGATCTCCCAGTCGAGGAATGACAACAAGGTGTTGGCCGGGTTGATCAATTCGACCTTGGCACCCAGGCCCCCAAAAATGGAGGCGTACTCACACCCGATCACCCCTGCACCAATGACCGTTACCTTGCGCGGCGAGTGGTCGAGTTGCAGGATCGTGTCGCTGTCAAAAATGCGCGGATGAGTGAAATCGACGCTGTCCGGACGGTAAGGGCGAGAACCCGTCGCAATGATGAAGTGGTCCGCAGTGAGCAGCGGGCCGCGACTACCCAGGCGCACGGTATGTTGATCAACAAAACTGGCGACGCCCTGCACAATGTCGATGCCATTTTTTTCGTAATAGGCACTGCGCAGATGGACCTGCTCGTCGATGACTCTCGCGGCATGACGCATGATGTCTTGAAAGCAGGGTTTGCGAAGCGTGGCGAATTCCCGAAGCAGCGGGTTGCTGCTGAACTGCATCACCTGCTTGACGGACTGGCGCAGAGCCTTGGAAGGAATGGTGCCAAGATGTGTGCAATTGCCTCCGACCTTGTCGCGATCAGAAACAACTGCAACACGTCGACCTTTCTTCGCCGCATTCATGGCCGCAGACTCACCTGCTGGCCCGCTCCCGATCACGATGATGTCGTATTGCTTATTCTGCTTCAAAGCCACCCGCCCTCTGGTGATTATCGCGCCGATTCTTCGCACTTGGCGGGATTTCCACCACAGACTGTGCAGCTGCTCTCGCCACTGCCGTTGTTCAAGCCCCCGCAAGAGCCCTTGAGAGGCTTGCGACCAAACATGACGCCAATTGCCATACCTGCCACTACAAGCAGCAGCAATACGAACGTGCCAATCAGTGTCGCCATGGCGTTACTCTCCAGATTGCAGGTAATGATCGAAACGGGATGTATGACGATCCACAAACACGCCACGTTCTTCATCGCGCGTGATGAAATAAACTGCCAGACCCTGAGACTCCGCAAGGGCGAACCCACTCTCGGCGCCCATGACCATGAAGGCGGTAGCCAGCGCATCGGCGCGGGCAGCGGTCTGGTCAATCACATAGACGCCAGCCAGATTGTTGGTCACGGGCTTGCCGGTCTGCGGATCAATTTCATGGGAGTAATGTACACCGTCTTCTTCGAAATAGTTGCGATAATCCCCTGAGCCAGCAACCGCGATCGATTCGCCCCGGGCATAGAAAATATTGTGTACCTGCGGAGCCGTATCCACTGGCTTCTCGATTGCGGGTACCCAGCTGACATTGCCCGGCTTGTAGCCGCGGATGCGCAACTCACCCCCAATTTCGATGAAATAGTTCTGGATGCCCAGCGACTCCAGATAATCGGCGACCTTGTCCACGGCATAACCCTTGGCAATGCCACTCAGGTCAATGTAGATATCCGCGTTCTTCCGCAAGGTGTTGCGCTGAGCATCAAGCGCAATATGATGTGACCCGACTCGCGCGAGAAGTGCAGCGATTTCGTCCTTTGAGGGAATACGGTCTGCCCGGCGATCTTCCGGACCAAAGCCCCAGCGGTTCACCAGCGGCCCTACCGTTACATCAAACGCTCCGTCTGTAAGCCCAGTGACATCCAGCGCCAGGCTGATCACCTGCGTCATCTCGGCTGACAACACAATATCTTCGCCGACTGGTCCGGCATTCAGCCTGGAGAGCTCCGAATCCGCGGCATAGGTCGACATTTGCTCGCGATCCAGTCGATGAAGCAACGCTGTCACATCTTTGGACAATTGTTCAAGTGGCAGCGTTGATGGAAGATCGACAAGTTTGATGCTGTAACTGGTACCCATCGTACCGCCACGCATTTCATGAATGGGGGCGCTTGATACAGTTCTGTCGTACAGAAGAAAGCCAGCAGCTGCAACCGCGAAAAGAAAGAGCAGAAGGATTTGAGGTCTGGACGCTGTGTTCATGGTGCTTCGAATCCGACCGTCCAGCCCGGCGCGAAGCCGGGACAGACGTGATCAGCGGGAATCAGGAGAATTCGTCCAGTGCGATGTTTTCATCTTCAACGCCCAGGTCCTTGAGCATCTTGATTACCGCTGCGTTCATCATGGGCGGCCCGCACATATAGAACTCGCAGTCCTCCGGCGCTACATGATCCTTGAGATAATGCTGATAAACCACGTTGTGAATAAAGCCTGTCTTGCCAGTCCAGTTGTCTTCGGGCTGCGGATCCGAAAGCGCCACGTGCCACGTGAAGTTCTTGTTCTCGGCAGCAAGCATGTCAAAATCTTCCACATAGAACATTTCTTTCAGGCTGCGTGCGCCATACCAGAAACTGATCTTGCGCTTGGACTTGATGCGGCGCAGTTGATCAAAGATATGGGAGCGCATGGGGGCCATGCCCGCACCGCCACCGACGAATACCATTTCAGCATCAGTGTCTTTGGCAAAGAATTCACCATAGGGACCGAATACCTTGATCTTGTCACCAGGCTTCAGACTGAACACATAGGAAGACATGACGCCGGGGGGAAAGCTGGACTTCGGTGGCGGTGTTGCGATGCGAATATTGAATTTGATGACGCCTCGCTCTTCCGGGTAATTCGCCATCGAGTAAGCCCTGATTACGGTCTTGTCGACTTTGGAGGCCAGTTTGAAAAGTCCGAATTTCTCCCAGTCGCCACGGAATTTCTCGCCGATATCGAAATCCTTGTACTGCACTTCGTGTGCCGGAACTTCCAGCTGGACGTAACCGCCAGCGCGGAAATCCACGCTGTCGCCGTCCGGGATCTTCAGCACGAGTTCCTTGATGAACGTCGCCACGTTCTCATTGGATATCACCGTGCATTCCCACTGCTTCACGCCGAAAAACTCGGGCTCCACTTCAATCTTCATATCCTGCTTCACGGCCACCTGGCAGGACAGACGCCAGTGCGCCTTGCCTTCGCCCAGCGTGAAATGACCTTGCTCAGTGGGCAGCATTGAACCGCCGCCATCCAACACCTGGCATTTGCACTGGCCGCACGTGCCACCACCGCCACACGCAGAGGATAGATAGATGCCCGCATCCGCGAGAGTAGTAAGAAGCTTCCCCCCCGCCGGCACAACAATGGACTTCGCAGGATCGCCATTGATCTCGATACGGACATTGCCTGTGCTAACCAATTTCGCTCTGGCGACCAGAATAAGCACCACGAATACCATCACGATGATGGTGAACATGAGAACGCCGCCTGCTATTGCTGCTACATCAATCATCTCTAAATAACCCGTTGACTACAGAGACAAGCCGCTGAATGACATGAAGCCCAGAGACATCAGGCCAGTTGTAATAAAGGTAATCCCCATTCCGCGCAGCCCCTGGGGCACGTCGCTGTACTTGAGCTTTTCACGAATACCCGCCATTGCCGTGATTGCCAAAGCCCAGCCGACTCCAGCCCCAGTGCCGTATACAACACTTTCGGAGAACGTATAGCTGCGCTCCACCATGAACAAAGAAGCGCCCATGATCGCGCAGTTGACCGCAATCAGAGGCAGAAAAACGCCCAGCGCGTTGTAGAGGGAAGGCATGTACTTGTCGAGAAACATCTCCAGCACCTGCACTACCGCTGCGATGACACCAATGTAGCAGATGAACCCGAGGAAGCTCAGATCGAGGTCTGGAAATCCCATCCACGCCAGCGCACCATCCTTAAGAAGGTAGGTGAACAGCAAGTTGTTCAAAGGGACCGTGATGATCTGCACCACTGTTACGGCAACACCCAGGCCTACAGCGGTTTCCACTTTCTTGGAGACCGCGATAAAGGTGCACATGCCCAGAAACATCTGCAGCGCCATGTTTTCTACAAATACAGCGCGAATGGCCAGACTGAGATAGTGTTCCATCAGTGCACCACCTCTCGAGTTGTGTGGGGCGCAATATGGAATTCGTTCTTCTCAACCTGATCCACTCGCTTGGTGCGTACGATCCAGATTAGAAATCCAATGATGAAAAACGCACTCGGTGCGAGGAGCATCAACCCGTTGCCCTGATACCAGCCCCCGTTGGAGACCAGCGGGAAAATCTCAATGCCGAAGAGGCTTCCGGATCCGAACAGCTCGCGAACAGTTGCCAGAATCAACAGCACGGAGCTGTATCCCAGCCCATTGCCAATGCCATCCATGAAGCTGGGGACAGGCGGGTTCTTCATCGCGAAGGCTTCGGCGCGCCCCATCACGATGCAGTTGGTAATGATCAGCCCTACAAACACACTCAGTTGCTTGCTTACCTCATAGGCAAATGCCTGCAGCAATTGATCTACGGCAATAACCAGTGCTGAAATGATCGCCATCTGGATAATGATGCGGATACTGCTTGGCATGTAATTGCGAACCATGGAAATGAAGAAGTTCGAGAATGCCGTCACCACTGTCAGGGCAATGCACATAACAATTGTCACGCGCAAACTGGTCGTTACTGCCAGTGCGGAACAAATGCCCAGTATCTGCAGTGTGATGGGATTCTCCGCCACCACTGGCTTAAACAACAATGTCTTAGTATCAGTTGCCATATCTGCTCCGCCTTTCAGCCTTCCTTCAATTTGGTCAGAAATGGTCCGAACCCGTTCGGACCCAGCCAGAATGCAATCATGTTGTCCACGCCACGACTGGTCAGCGACGCACCGGACAAACCATCAATTTCAAAATCGCCTTCCCCTGTGCCTTTTACGACATTCAGCGCAACTTCGCCCTGCTCGTCATACACTTTCTTGCCAGGCCACAAGGACTTCCAGCGCGGATTGTTGATCTCACCGCCCAGTCCGGGGGTTTCCTTGTGTTCGTAGAAACCGATGCCATTGACTGTGTTGCCGTCACCATCGAGCGCAAGGTATCCGTACATGGTGCCCCAGAGGCCATACCCGCTGACCGGAATCACGATTGTTTCAACGGCACCGTCTTCAGTCGGCAATGTGTAAACAGTGGAAAATCTTACGCGACGTTTCAGGTCGGCAATGTCTTCGTCCTCGCCAAGAACATCGCTGAACTGCGTATCGCTAAAGACTGATCGCTCGTCATAAGTGGCCGGATCGATACCCAGTTCGGCGAGCCGCTCAGCGCCGAGAATCTCGCCGGAATCCAGCTCGACTACCTGTATGGTAAACCTGGCAAACAATTCGTCTACTTCGGCATTGCTGTTGAGAGCAGGATCAAACATGCCTGCGGCAGAGAGAATGTTCTTGTTGCGATCCAGGAGCTTGTTGGCGACCTGAAAAGGTTTGAGGATCACCGCTGCACTGGAAATGAAGACTGAACACACAACGCAAAGTATGAGCGCAACCTTGATTGTGCCGGCGACTGAATCTTTAGATGCCATTGCGTGCAAGCCTCCTCTTGATATTCGCTCGCACGACGACGTAGTCGATCAGGGGTGCGAAAAGATTGCCGAACAGTATCGCGAGCATGACGCCTTCGGGATAAGCCGGATTGAGTACGCGAATCAAGATCGTCATGGCGCCTATCAATGCCCCGTAAACCCATTTCCCCGTGTTGGTCATGGATGCTGAAACCGGATCAGTTGCCATGAACACCATGCCGAAGGCAAATCCTCCAAGCACCAGATGCCAGTACCAGGGCGTTGCGAAGAAAGGATTGGTATCCGAACCAGCCACGTTGAGCAAGGTGGCAAATGCCGTCATGCCCAGGAACATGCCCAGCATGATGCGCCAGGATGCAATGCGGGTGTATAGAAGGAGGGCTCCGCCAATCAAAATGGCCAGTGTGGATGTTTCGCCTATGGAGCCTTGCTCACGCCCGATGAAAGCATCCAGCCACGTCAGCTCCTGACCGGTAGCAGCGGATATTGCCGGAAGGCCACTTGCCGCGAGCTGGCTGAGAGAAGTGGCGCCACTGAAGCCATCCACTGCTGTCCAGACAGCGTCACCGGAGATTTGCGGGGCATACGCAAAAAAGAGAAAGGCCCGCCCGACCAGTGCCGGATTCAGGAAGTTCTTGCCTGTACCGCCAAAAACTTCCTTGCCCACAACCACGCCGAAACTGATGCCAAGTGCAGCCTGCCAGAGGGGAATATCGGGCGGCACAATCAGCGAAAAAAGGACGGAAGTAACAAAAAATCCTTCGTTGATTTCGTGGCGGCGGATGGTGGCAAAGAGCACCTCCCAGAAGCCTCCGACAATGAAGACCACGGCGTAAATGGGTATGTAGTGAACCGCACCGTACCAGAAGCAATCCCAGATGCTGGCGGGATTGTAGGAAGAAAACATTTCGATCCAGTAAGCGTGCCAATCGCCCGTTGATGTCAGGCCCATGTTGGCCATCGCCGATGTCGCCTGAAACCCTACGTTGTACATACCGTAAAACATGGCCGGGAAGGCTGCGATCCAGACGGTGATCATGACACGCTTGAGGTCTACGCCATCACGAACATGGGAACCTGTAACGGTGACGCGACTGGGACTGTAGAAGGCTGTGTCCACTGCCTCATACAAGGCGTAGAATTTTTCGTATCGGCCGCCCTTTTGAAACTGCGGCGCCATGTCATCGAGTATTCTGCGCAAACCCATAGTTGCTTTATCCACTAACTTTCTTTTTCGATGCGGGTCAGGTTGTCCCGCAGGATTGGACCATATTCATATTTGCCGGGACATACGTAGGTACACAAGGCGAGATCTTCTTCATCCAGCTCAAGCCCGCCAAGGCTTTGTACCACTTCTATATCCCCCACCAGCAAGGCGCGCAGCAACTGCGTCGGGAGTATGTCGAGAGGCACGACGCGCTCATAGTTGCCAACGGGCACCATGGCGCGAGGGCTGCCATTCGTGGAAGTCGTCAGCGCGAACTTGCGACCCTTGAAAAGACTTGAGAGGTAGATACCCATGACGGAATGTCTGTCAGCGCCCGGGGACAGGTATGAAAGCAGGACTCTCTCACGGCCCTCCAGAAGCACGGAAAGCTGCAGATGATAGCGCCCAAGATAATTTTCCACGCCATGAGCGCGGCGACCAGAGAGGACGGAGCCGGAAATGACTCGGTTTTCTCCGGACTTCAATTGACCTTCACAAAGCTCTTCAATGCTGGCGCCAATACGTGTTCGAAGAAGTCGCGGATTCTCGACCTGTGGCCCGGCCAAGGCGATTACGCGCTCCACGGCCAAATGCCCGGTGGAGAAAAGCTTGCCTGCTGCAATAACGTCCTGATAGTCGATGCTCCAGACCTGCTTCTTCATGCTGACAGGATCGAGGTAGTGGATGTGCGTGCCGGTCAGCCCTGCAGGATGTGGACCTCCGAAGGTTTCCACTTTCACATTGGATGCAAGCTTGTGGTCTTCCAGCCCGGTGAAACTGCCGGCGGCACGACAAACGAAGAGAGAGCCATCAGTAAGACGGGAAAGAATATTGATGCCATTGATGAAGTCATCGCCGCTCTGACGTGCCACGACTTCAGGACTGGCGGCAAGAGGATTGGTATCCATTGCGTTGACAAAGAGGGAATGAGGGCGGGCTTCGGGCGCTGGAACCTTGCTGAATGGCCGTGTTCGCAGAGCAGTCCAAAGTCCCGAATTCACTAGATTCGCCACAACCTCTTCACGGGCAAGAGTACTGAACTTCGACGCGTCATAACGTGCAAATTCCACCTGCTCATCGTCAGAATCATCGAGATCAATGACCAGGGAGAGAAAGACACGGCGATCACCGCGATTGATTTCCCGGACAACTCCTGCGCCTGGCGCGGTGTAGATCACGCCCGGAGTCTTCTTGTCCTCGAACAAAGGCTGACCCAGTTTGACGCGCTCGCCTTCGCGCACGGCCATGGTGGGCTTCATACCAACGTAATCACTACCGAGCAGGGCAACTGAGCGAACCCTCCGCGCATCTGTCAACTGCTGATCCGGTGCTCCCAGAAGTGGTATATCCAACCCGCGCGTAATTTTGATCATTCGCCAAACCTGGTAATTACTGGATGTTCATAAAACCGTTGATCTAGTCACGTGAATAAACTTCAAGCGCGATTGCGGCACGAAAACCTTTCCCGAGCAGAATACTCTGCAGAAATTACGCCAGCGCATGCAAGCGATTGGAATTTTCTTGCTTATCGGTCATTTGGGCGGGGCAATTATAGTGAGCCACATATCGGATTGCCACAGCTTTCGAGGGCAATCCGGCACGTTTCAAGGCTTATTCTTCAACTGGATACAGACGGTACTGGACTCCAGCCATCTTGTAGACCATTCGCACTACCTGATTGCAGTAACCGAATTCGTTGTCGTACCACAGATACAAGACACAGTTGTTGCCCTGCACAATGGTCGCAGTCGAGTCGACAATCGCAGCCTCACGAGAGCCAACGAAGTCGCTGGAGACAGCATCGGGTGCCTGGGTGTAACTGATCTGATTCTGCAATTTCGAATGCAGTGCGATCACACGAAGGAACTCATTGAGTTCGGTCTTGCTGGCAGCCTGATTCAGGTGAAGGCTCAGAATAGCCATGGAGACGTTGGGAATCGGCACTCGGACAGCATTGCCTGTCAGCTTGCCTTCAAGCTCTGGCACCGCCTTGACAACAGCCTTGGCGGCTCCTGTTTCCGTCAGCACCATGTTGAGTGCAGCACTGCGGCCGCGCCGGTTGCCTTCGTGATAATTGTCGATCAGATTCTGGTCGTTCGTGTAGGCATGCACTGTTTCGACATGTCCATGCATGATGCCGAACTTGTCATTGATTACCTTGAGCACCGGGGCAATGGCATTGGTGGTGCACGATGCAGCAGTGATGATCTTGTCTTCAGGCTGGATCTGGTCATGGTTGATGCCATACACGATGTTCTTCAGCCCGCCTTTGCCCGGCGCGGTCAGCACCACTTTGTTGGCTCCCTTGGCCTTAAGGTGCTGTGAAAGCCCCGCCTCGTCGCGCCAGGAGCCGGTATTGTCGATGATCAGCGCGTCGCTGATGCCGTACTTCGTGTAGTCCACCTCGTCCGGGCGGCTGGCATAGATCACTTTGATGACATTGCCATTGGCGATAAGGCACTGATTCTCTTCATCGACGCGCACGGTGCCCTGAAAGGCTCCATGCACAGAGTCGGATATCAGCAGACTTGCTCGTTTTTCGAGATCTCCTTCCTTGGCAGGACGCACCACGATGGCACGCAGACGCATGACTTCCCCTGTGCTGGTGCGCTCGATCAGCAGACGCGCGATAAGACGCCCAATCCGGCCGAACCCATAGAGAACGACATCCTGCGACTTTTCGATCGGCTTGGTCTTGACGCCAACGAGGTAGCCCAGCTCCCGGGCTACAAATTCTTCCACTGGCAATGCGGCTGCGCCAAGCTGTTCTTGCTGCTCCATGAACCGGACAGTGAGTTTGCCAAGATCGATATGGCAATGCGCGAGATCAAGAGTCGCCAGCGCCATCAAGACGGGGTGACTTTCGAATTCCGACATCTCGTTGCGACCGACCTGCCGCACAAAGCGATGCGACTTCATGATATTGGCCACGGAACGATTGTGCAGTGCGCGTCCGTAAATGAAGATTCCGACGTTGCGCTGACTGTAAAGCCGACCAACTACTGGAATCATCTCCTGGGCAAGTGCCTCTCGTTGTTTCCAATCACCGAAATAGTCATCCAAACTGGGTCGTGTCACTGGCAGCACCTTTGCATCAGAGTTTATTGAGGTAGACCGGTATTATCTTTGGATTGCCAACCCTCTGCAACCACGAGCAACCGCCTGACCCCGCACTTACCACGCCTCTCTGCACTGCGCCTTGACCACTTTCTTCTGACATCGCCTCTGTGTTTGTGCCAGAATTCACGCCCTTTGAAAGCTCGGACAAAGGACACATGCAAAGCATCAGCATCATGAACCCCGCACTCCCCGTCACGTCGGGTGACCACAGGCGCTGGGCGGCATTGCCCGGAAGTTGCCTGAGCCTGGCACTGGCTGGCGTCGCCACCAGGCATTCGGGGCCAGTGGTCGTCATCACGGCAAACACAGAAGAGGCTGATGCGATCCGACGTGAACTGGGATTTTTCTGTCCAGACGACGGCAGCATTCCGATGTACGCGCTGCCGGACTGGGAAACGCTGCCTTATGACAACTTCTCGGCCCATCAGGATATCGTTTCGGATCGACTGAGCACGCTTGCAAATCTTCCCGGGCTCAAGCGGGGCATTCTCATCGTCCCGTTGACCAGCCTGATGCATCGCCTGTGCCCTTTGGAATATGTCACAGGCAACAGCCTGATGCTGAAAGTCGGAGGGCAATTTCAGCCCGATGCCATGCGCCGCAAATTGCTGAGTGCCGGTTATCAATGCGTGGATTCGGTGCACGAGCATGGTGAATTTGCCGTGCGTGGCGCCATCATGGACATCTATCCGATGGGCAGCGAAGAGCCCTACCGGATCGATCTGTTTGATGACGAAATCGAGAGTCTGCGGATTTTCGATCCGGAGACACAGCGGTCACTGCACAAAGTTGAGAGCATCCATCTATTACCCGGAAAGGAGTATCCGCTGGATGAGGCAGGCATCAGCCTGTTCCGAAACAACTTTCGCAATCGCTTTGATGCTGACTTGCGGCAATGCAGCGTTTACCAGGACATCAGCCAGGGCCTGCACTCGGCCGGAATCGAATACTACCTCCCGCTGTTCTTCGAAACCTCGCACACACTGGTTGACTACCTGCCTCCCGGCACACTCATAGTTCGTACCGGGGACCTTCAAGCTTCGGGCTTGCGTTTCTGGAATGACATCAAGGCCCGCTATGAAGATCGCCGCCACGACCGGCAGCGGCCCATACTAAAGCCTGGTGAATTGTTTCTCAGTCCGGACGAAGCGTTCGCGCTGCTGCGGAATTTCCCAACAATCGAAGTGGGCGGGCAAGATGATGCAGGCAAGGCCGTCACCGTCGATGTCTCGCGCCCGCCTGAGATCGGCCTGGGTGGCCACACGCCTCTGCAATCTCTGGAGATTGTTGTCAGGGAACATCAGAGTTCACGGATCCTCTTTTGTGCGGAATCAGCAGGTCGCCGCGAGAGCCTGCTCGAGCTACTCAAGACCATCAGCATTTCCCCTGCTGCCGTAGAATCCTGGCGCGGATTTCTTGCAACCGAAAATCGTTTCTGCATTACCGTTGCACCGCTCGATCAGGGGCTCATGCTGCAGAATCCGCCCTGCCTGCTGATTACTGAAACCCAGCTGTTCGGCCAGCGGGTAGCCCAGCGCCGGCGGCGGCGCCGGGCGCAGGACAATACCGAATTCCTGATCCGCAACCTTAACGAGCTGCATATCGGTGCCGCCGTCGTGCACCTTGAACACGGCGTGGGACGTTACCGCGGCCTGCAGACCTTGACCATCGACAATCAGGAAACCGAATTCCTGACGCTGGAATATGCAAAGGATGCCAAGCTCTACGTGCCTGTTTACTCTCTGCACCTGATCAGCCGCTATGGCGGCAGTGAGCCCGACCTGGCGCCTTTGAATTCACTGGGCAATGACCAGTGGCAGAAAGCCAGGCAAAAAGCGGCAGAGAAAATTCGCGATGTCGCCGTGGAACTGCTCGACATTTACGCAAGGCGTGAAGCGCGGAAAGGATTTCAGTACCGTGTGGACGACATTGACTACGACAACTTTGCCAACAGCTTTCCGTTCGAAGTCACGGCGGACCAGCAAGATGCAATAGCTGCCGTGCTGCGTGACATGGCCTCCCAACGGGCCATGGATCGCCTGGTATGCGGAGACGTTGGCTTCGGCAAGACGGAAGTCGCCATGCGCGCTGCGTTTGTTGCAGTACAGAACCACAAACAGGTGGCCATACTCGTGCCCACTACCTTGCTGGCGCAACAACATTACGAGAGTTTCAAGGACCGGTTTGCCGAGTGGCCCGTTTCAGTAGACCTGACATCCCGCTTCCGGTCAGCAAAGCAGCAGGAAGAGACACTTGAGAACATTCGCAACGGCAAGGTCGACATCATCGTCGGCACTCACAAGCTGTTGCAGGATGCCATCCAGTACAAGGATCTGGGTTTGCTCATCATCGATGAGGAGCACAGGTTCGGCGTGCAGCAAAAAGAAAAACTCAAGGCGCTGCGTGCCGACGTCGACATTCTAACGCTGACCGCCACACCCATTCCGCGCACCTTGAACATGGCCATGTCGGGCGTCCGTGATC
>CAISYX010000022.1 GCA_903889815.1 uncultured Gammaproteobacteria bacterium | reverse complement strand
GCTACTCCGAGCGCAGCAAATATCAAGGCAGCCACGGCGTGGACGGCCCGCACTGGCAGCTTGTCGGCAATGCGATTGCCCAGCAGCACGGCGGGCACATTGGCGATCATCATGCCCAGGGTCGTCCCCAATACAACGGGCACCAGAGCGTTGTAACTGGCCGCGAGTGCCACCGTGGCCACCTGGGTCTTGTCCCCCATTTCGGCGAGGAAGAAGGCAATGAGCGTAGCCATGAACACACCGGTATGCGCCAGCGTCGCGTCCTTCTCGTCGAACTTGTCGGGAATCAGCGTCCAGCCGGCCATTGCCAGAAACGAGATGCCAAGAATCCAGCGCAAGGTTTGCGGCTCCAACAGCCCGGTGATCCAGGCGCCCAGCGCACCGGCTACGCCATGATTGGCAAGGGTCGCCACCAGAATGCCCAGGATGATGGGGACGGGTTTGCGGAATTTGGCGGCCAGAATGAAGGCCAGCAACTGCGTCTTGTCGCCAATTTCGGCAAGAGCAACAACGCCAGTGGATACCAGAAATGCGTCCAGAAGTGATCCTCACTGGCAGAGTTGGCGGGGGCAGCGATTATAGGCAGCGCCAGACGCCAGCGTCCATAACGGTTTACCAGTCCATGCGGCGGCGGCGATAGTCCCGTTCAGCGCGCTGCTGCATGGCCTGCAGATCCTGCATGCGCGTGGCGGCAACGGCATTTTCTCCGAGCAGCAGGGCCGGGTTTTCTTCGAGCACGGTCTGGGCGGCGCGCACCGACTCATCCAGAGACGAGACAGCATAGCGAATGCGGTCGCTGTGCATCTGGCGCTGCATCTCCCAGTCACGATAGGCAGGATTCTCTCGACGCACGGTCCCGCATTGCTGTGCCACCTGACCATTCTGGCCGACAACGTCCCGACACACGAATTCACTGATGTAACGCTCCACCGGCCTGTCGAGCCCCAGCGGCACGCTGTGCATGGCGAACTGGGCCAGCTGGAATTCCGTCACGGCGCGGGCATGCAGCAGCTCGAAACGCTCGCGGCTGTCCAGGATGCGTGGTGGCTGTCCGCCAGCAGCGGCGATGTCACGGGCAGAGGGGAACAACACATCGGAGTAAAGCTTCTGCAGCTCTTCGATGTCGCGGATGCTGGCAAGCGCCGAGCGGCCAAGCTGATTGCCGCCGAATACCTGTTGCTTGAACCGTCCGTATTGCAACAAGGCAGCCACATATTCGGGGGAATCGGCGGCGTGCAGACGTTTCTGCAGGAAAAAGGCAAGGTGAGCGCGGTCATCCGCCAGCGCCCAGTTGCCGGCCGCCATGTGGGCATCGATCAAGCCCTGCAGCACGAGGACTTGCTCGGAACTGCGCAGTCCGTGGCTGATGCGGGTGATGGCCAGCGCGCGTTCGAAAAGATCAGCGGCTGCGGCGTGCTGCCCGAGCTCGCCCTGGTAGCGGGCATAGTCCAGCAGCACTTCAATCAGACTCGGGTCGAAGGGGCCCTGCTCGCCTTCCAGCGTGGCAACGGAATTCTCGAATTGCTCCAGGGCCGCGCTGATCTCGCGTGAACGGCGAGCCTCGGCTTCCGGATCGGCCGCGGGGGCGTCTGCCACATCGGTGGCCACATTGGCAGCAGCCACAGGCTGGTCGTCGGCATCGGCCGCCCATGCACCTGGCCCCAGCGCCAGGCCACACAGCATCAACATACAAACCACGCTGCGCATTGCACCTACTCCACTGTTCATCGATGTCGCTGTCTCCGGGCACTCAACGCGAGCTCGCCAATGGCGTTTACCCGAACCGTGGGAATCGCGATTGACGCCGCAGGGGGGCGCCCGGCACACTGCGGATCCATCCCCTCACGCAAAGCCCGCGCACCACCCGCCAAGCCTGACTCATCAGACCATTAACCGGGGGATTCACGCAAGGAGACCCAGAATGAGAAAAATATTACTGTCTGCCGCTACATTGCTGCTGGCGAT
>CAISYX010000021.1 GCA_903889815.1 uncultured Gammaproteobacteria bacterium | reverse complement strand
GATCTGGGCGCTGCATGTGAAGAAGAACGGCCCTGCGCTGCTGCGCAAAGAGGCTGACCCCGAGCATGAAGCCCAGCTACTGCCGGTGTTCTCCTTCGGCCAGCTTCTCGACGACCGCTCGCCCATGCCGCCGGACATCATTGCGCCGCGCGTGCTGACGCGGGGAGGGCTGCTGGTTCTGGGCGGAGCCCCGAAGGTGGGGAAGAGCGACTTCCTCATCAGCCTGCTCGCCCACATGGCGGCCGGCGTGCCGTTCCTCGGCTTCACGCCGCCGCAGCCCCTGCGCGTCTTCTACCTGCAGGCCGAGATCCAGTACCACTACGACAGTTCCCTCGGCGTTGTGATCGAGCGGGTGATGACCGGCAACGGCTCCTGCTACAAGTCTCATGACTTCGCCGCAGCCTGCAGGCGCTTCAAGATCGGCCACATCCGCACCAGGCCATACGCCCCAGACCAACGGAAAGGCGGAACGCTTCATCCAGACCGCGCTTCGCGAATGGGCCTACGCCAGAACATATGCGGACTCCCGCGAACGCTCTGCCGAACTGCCCATCTAGCTTCACAGGTACAATTGGCACAGGCCACACGGCAGCCTAAACCCGCAACCACCCGTCAGCCGGTTCCCCTGGACGCAGGACAACCTGTTGAGGTTCCAAAGCTAGGCATTCATGGCATCGGTGTGAAGTTCCGGGCGGTACGGCCGGGCTGTCGGCGGCAGCGCGCGCAGCAGGAAGTAATCCTGGCCCTGGAGCTGGCGGCGCCATGCGGGGAGGATTTCCTTGTAGGCTGCCCATTGCGATGGCGAGGGCTCTGGAAGGTCTGACTTGATCAGCGCGTGAAGGCGGGGCAGGGCGTGGTAGGGCACCATGGGGAACATGTGGTGCTCGATGTGATAGTTCATGTTCCAGTAGATGAAGCGCGAGATCGGGTTCATGTAGACCGTGCGCGAGTTCATGCGGTGGTCGAGCACGTTGTCTGCAAGGCCGCCGTGCTGGAGCAGGCCCGTCATGATGTGGTGCCATGCGCCGTAAAGGCGCGGTGTGCCGACGAGCAGCATCGGCAGCCATGACTGCAGATAGACGGTGAGCGCGATGGTGGCGGCATAGATCAGGAACCAGACGCGCGCCACGGAGATTGCCTTCGACCATTCGGACTCGGGCACATATGTCTGCTCGTCCGTGGTGAGGCTTCCCGTAACGGCGTGCCAGAGCATCTTCGTCATGGCATCGAAGCTGTCCAGTATGCCAAAGGTATTGAGAACCAGCTTGAACAGCACGGGCGGGCGCATCACGGCGATTTCGGGGTCGCGACCGACGATGTAGGTGTCGGTGTGGTGTCGTGTGTGGCTCCAGCGCCAGGTAACAGGATTGCGCATGATCATGAAGCAGGCGATCTGGTAGACCCACTGGTTCATCCACTGTGTACGGAAGGCGGTGCCGTGGCTGCACTCGTGCCAGCGCGAGTCGGAGGCAGAGCCGTAGAGCACGCCATAGGCAAGCAACAGCGGGATTGACCATAGCGAGGGGTAAAGCCAGCAGGCTGCCGCTGCAAAGACCACCATCAGCCCCAGCCAGATGACCGTGTCACGGATCGCGGGCATGTCTGAGCGCTGCATCAGCGACTTCATGTCCTTGCGCGGCACGTCGGTGTGATACCACTCGGCGGCGGCAAGGCCCCTGTCGACGGCAAGCCGACCGTCGCGCCCCGTGAGGCTGTAATCGCGCCTGTGCACCATTGCGTCCATTTCGGCTCTCCTTCGGTTCTT
>CAISYX010000020.1 GCA_903889815.1 uncultured Gammaproteobacteria bacterium | reverse complement strand
CGAAAATCATGACTACCCAATGAACTGGACGCACAAACTCCTCTCGACTTGCTCCCCAGCGCATTTTCTTGGGTATTGGCAAGCTGGCCAAGGCTTTTGCGATGATCTCCGGAATGAGTGCTCGAGTGTTGCTGCCCTTCACAACACTGCGGTAGACCAACTTCAACACGCCATCTTTCTCAGCGCGCTCGAGTTGATCAACGGCAACGCTGCAAGAGCGGGCAAATCCGACCGCTGCGGGCGTAGGGTTTGCATCCTTGTCAAAGGAGGAGGCAACCGCGGGTCCGATTTTTTCTACAGTTTTGTCAGGCTGCGACTCCACAAGTCCTTTGGCAAGTATTGCCAGTCGACGCGGTGTCGCAAAGCCTTCAATGGAATCGAACGCCAGCCCGGCGTTTTCGAATGCTGCGCGCGTATTGGCAAGGAACGCTTCGGACAACAGTCTCAGCGCCTTTGGCGGGAGCTCCCCCGTGCCTATCTCTACCAGGAAATCATTTTTTGTCATGGTGTGCTGTGGGCTCTCAATCCAGATACTGTTTGCGCAATTCAGCCGTTGCCAACGGGAATCCCAATGCCTTTCTGCTTTCGAAGTATGCTTCTGCCACCAGCCGTGACAACGTCCGAACGCGCAGGATATAGCGCTGTCGCTCGGTCACTGAAATGGCATGTCGCGCGTCCAGCAAATTGAAATAGTGCGAAGCCTTGAGCACCTGCTCGTAGGCTGGCAGGGCCAGACCTTTCTCAATGAGACGCTGACACTGCTGTTCGCAATCCGTGAAGTTGCGGAACAGGATATCCACATCAGCGTGTTCGAAATTGTAAGCTGACATTTCCACTTCGTTCTGCTTGAACACGTCGCCGTATGTCACTATCCCATTGGGGCCATTGGTCCACACGATGTCATAGATGCTGTCCACACCTTGCAGGTACATTGCGATGCGTTCGATACCGTAAGTGATTTCGCCGCTGACCGGATGGCACTCAAGCCCCCCAACCTGCTGAAAGTAAGTGAACTGTGTAACTTCCATGCCGTTCAGCCAGACTTCCCAGCCGAGCCCCCAGGCGCCGAGTGTAGGAGATTCCCAGTTGTCTTCGACAAAACGAATGTCATGAACAAGCGTATCGATTCCCAGGCTGGCAAGTGATTCGAGGTAGAGCTCCTGGATATTGGCAGGAGATGGTTTCAGAATGACTTGAAACTGATAGTAATGTTGCAGACGGTTGGGGTTTTCACCATAACGACCATCTGTAGGCCGGCGACTTGGCTGAACATAAGCCGTGTTCCAACTCTCCGGCCCGATGGCACGCAGAAAAGTTGCCGGGTGGAAGGTGCCAGCCCCCACCTCCATATCAAGAGGTTGCATAAGCACACAGCCCTGATTAGCCCAGAACTGCTGTAGCGCAAGAATCAAGCCTTGAAAGGTTCTCACATCAGGTTGTGTGTCGTTGGCTGACAAGAAAAAGCTCCGGAGCGTATTTTGAGAAGGCCGCGATTATCCTTGATTCTTCAATCAATATCCATACTTACGCCAACCAGCACAGTCAATGCTGTTTTGCTGCCGAGCAGTGCCTGGGGTAGAATTTCTGCCCGTTTGCGCTATCTGTGGCAAGAATCGATTTCAAATTCGCCACTTGGACCACAAGCTCAGGAGTTACCAAATCCAAACCGCCAAGGTCTTGCTGATCAAAGCCGCACTGCACTTCAGTGCGATGTTGCCCTTAAGGTGGGCTCATGCGATTGCGACGCCTGTCGCCTCTATTGTCTGGACGCTTTCATCGGATTCCAGACGAATCACTCGCTGCAACCTCGCGCTTTGTTTTCCAAAGCTGACGGAGTTGGAGCGAGAGAAACTGGCTCGTGCCAGCACTCTTGAAACCACAAAGCTTGCATGTGAGCTGGGCCGAATATGGTTGCGTTCGGTGGACGAAGTGCTTGCCAGCATAATGTCTGTTAGCGGGAAAGAAGTGCTGGAGACTGCTTTGGCCCGGGGGAATGGCGTCATCGTTCTCGCGCCCCACATAGGCAACTGGGAGCTTTGTGGACTGTACCTCGATCGTCGCGCGCAGACGACTTATCTGTACAAGCCTCCCAAGCTGGCTGGGTTTGAAGACGCTATCGTGTCATACCGAGGGCGCGCTGGTGCCCGGCTTGCGCCCACTTCTCGCAAAGGAATTGCCATGCTGGTAAAGGCCCTGGAGCGCGGGGAGATAGTTGGGATCCTTCCCGACCAGGAACCGGCGCTGGACAGTGGCGTTTTCGCACCCTTCTTCGGCCAGCCTGCACTGACCATGACGCTGGTAGCGAAGCTGGCGGCAAGGACGCAAGCGACTGTGATCGTGATGTATGCGGAACGACTCCCGCAAGGAAAGGGGTTTGCAATCAGGATCTCAGAGGCAGACGTCGATGTCGCCGCAGAAGATCTAGAAAACGCAGGAGCGGCATTGAACCGGCAAGTAGAGCGCTGTGTGCGAGAAGTTCCAGTTCAGTATCAATGGGAGTACCGGCGCTTCAAACATCAACCGGACAACAGCAAGAATGCCTTGTATCGCTAGCGTCGCCAGAACATTGGGAGAAACAGCACCAGCAGAGTAAATATTTCGAGTCGTCCGAGCAGCATTGCAAAACAAAGAATCCATTTTGCCTGGTCGGACAGCAGACTGTAATTTTGTGAGACGCCTTCCAGTCCAGCGCCAAGATTGTTGATGGCCGCCCCAACCGCACTGAACGCTGTTATGACGTCAAGACCAGTTGCAAGCAATGCCAGCAGCAGCGCCAGAAAGACCATTACGTATACTGCAAAGAAACCCCACACCGCTTCTATGACACGATCTGGAACAAGCGTATTCCCCAGCTTTATCGGAATGATCGCATTGGGGTGAATGAGTCGTTGCACTTCCCGCAAACCCTGTTTCAAGATCAGGAGAATGCGAATGACCTTCATGCCCCCCCCTGTCGATCCGGCGCAGGCACCAATGATTGATGCATAGATCAACATGTAAGGAAGAAAGGAGGGCCACTGACTGAAGTCAGCAGTCACAAAACCTGTTGTCGTGGCGATCGAGACGCTTTGAAAGACGCCGTGTACGATCGAGTCGAAGCCGCTGTAGGTGGCGGTGCTATACAACACTACGCTCGTTGCCACCGAAAGTACGAGCAGAATGATCAGGTAGAATTTGAATTCAGGGTCACGCAGATACTGTTGCAGACTTTGCATGCGCCATGCGGTGAAATGCAGTGCAAAATTGACCCCGGCGAGCAGCATGAATACCGTCGCGATCACATTGATGAGCGAGCTGTCAAAAAATCCAAAACTGGCATCGTGGGTTGAGAATCCTCCAATCGCGACCGTTGCAAAGCTGTGACAAATCGCGTCGAAGAAAGTCATCCCGGCTGCCCAGAAGGCAATTGTGCAACTGGCTGTCAAGGCCAGGTAGATGTACCAGAGGGCCTTCGCTGTTTCTGCCAGTCGCGGCACAAGATTGTCATTCTTGACAGGCCCGGGACTTTCAGCCCTGTACAATTGCATGCCGCCGATTCCAAGCATCGGCAACACGGCCACAGCAAGCGCCACGATTCCCATTCCGCCCAGCCACTGCAGTTGAGCACGATAGAACAGCAGGGATTTTGGGACTTCTTCAAGGCCGACGATAA
Organism: uncultured Gammaproteobacteria bacterium; assembly: GCA_903889815.1. Taxonomy (GTDB): domain Bacteria; phylum Pseudomonadota; class Gammaproteobacteria; order Pseudomonadales; family Pseudohongiellaceae; genus UBA5078. The sequence goes on along the minus strand of CAISYX010000020.1, from coordinate 13,580 downwards.
CAGTTGCGCCGGTAGTGCTCAGTCCGGAAATTGACTCAAACACAGCATCCGTTATTGAGAGCGGCAATTCAAAAGAGAAGTAGAAAGGTAGCGCCCCGAATGTCCCGAGGACAGTCCAGAAAAGAGTGACGATAAGGAATCCGTCTCGAGTCCTCAATTCCTTGGCCGACCTCCATGAGGTCAACCAAAGAATGAAGCCGGTGCTGAAGGTAATGAAAAGCGCGGTTGTGAAAGAGGACAGTTCCCCATCACTGAAAAAGAGTGACACCAGGATGGAAGGCAGGTTTGCCAGTATGCTGAACAACATCAGCAGCAAGCCCAGAATTTTTGAAACGACGCTCAGATGCATAGTGGCTTCAGAAGAAGGTGAGTCCCACCTGGAAGAGTCGTTCTACTTCAGGAATTCGCTTCTTGTCGACAAGGAACAGAATCACGTGATCTCCTGACTGTATGACTATGTTGTCATGGGCAATCAAAACTTCTTCGTCCCGCACGATTGCACCGATTGTTGTCCCGGGCGGAAGTTCAATGTCTTCAATTGCCTTGCCTACGACTTTGGACGAATGACTGTCGCCATGGGCGATGGCTTCCAGAGCTTCGGCAGCTCCGCGTCGAAGGGAGTGTACATTGACAATGTCGCCTCGTCGGACATGGGTCAGTAGACTGCCGATGGTGGCGAGCTGAGGCGAAATGGCAATATCGATCTCGCCACCCTGCACCAGATCCACATAGGCAGGGTTGTTGATCAGGGTCATAACCTTGCGTGCGCCCAGTCGTTTGGCGAGCATCGACGACATGATGTTGGCTTCATCGTCATTGGTCAGCGCAAGAAACACATCCGTGTCCTCAATGCTCTCTTCCAGCAGGAGCTCCTTGTCGGAAGACAGGCCATTCAGAATGATGGTCTTGTTCAGGCGCTCGGAAAGATAAGCGCAGCGCTGCGGATTGTGCTCGATGATTTTGGTCTGGTAGCGTTTCTCGACAGCCTCTGCGAGTCGCGAGCCGATATTGCCGCCTCCCGCAATAATGAGGCGCTTGTAAGGCTTGTCCAGCCGGCGCAGTTCTCCCATAACCGCGCGAATATTGCGTTGCGCCGCGATGAAGAAGACCTCGTCATCGGCTTCAATCACTGTGGATCCTTCCGGCATTATCGCGGTATCGCGCCTGAATATCGCGGCCACACGGGTATCCACATTCGGCATGTGCTCGCGCAGGAAGCGAATCTCCTGTCCTACCAGAGGCCCACCGTAATAGGCCTTTACAGCAACGAGCTGCGCTTTGCCGTCGGCGAAGTCCAGCACCTGGAGTGCGCCCGGCAGATCTATCAATCGCTCGATGTAATGCGAAACAAGTTGCTCGGGACTTATCACTACATCGGCAGCTATTGCCCCGGGTCCGAAAAGGCCTTCCGCCGACATGTAAGAGGCCGAGCGCAACCGGCAAATCTTTTTGGGAGTCTTGAAAAGGACGTGTGCAATCTGACAAGCGATGAGGTTGACCTCATCGTTCTCGGTGACTGCAATCAGCATGTCTGCGTCATCACCGCCCGCCATGCGCAGCACGTCCGGATAAGACGGCTGCCCTACCGCCGTGCCGATGTCGATCCGGTCCTTGAGCTCGCGCAGCTTTTCGGCATCAGGGTCGACAATCGTGATGTCATTGGCTTCGCTGGCAAGGTTTTCGGCGAGCGAAATGGCGACGTGGTTCGCTCCCAAAATAATGATTTTCATCTAGCAGGCAATCTCCGGATTCATATTTTTTGCGCTGGTCCCGCGCGGGAGTCGCAGTCAATGTGGTGCTTTGCGCAGTCTCGCGAAATAGAAACCATCCTGTCCCTGGGCGCTTGGCAGCAACTGCCTGCCCTGCTGGCATTCTACTCCCCATTCTGCTGGGATTTCTTCGAGTTTCGCTTCCTCCGTACAGGCAATGAATGCGCTGATCGCATCGGAGTTCTCTTCCTGCAGGACTGAACAGGTGGAGTACAGGAGCAGGCCACCAGGCTTCAAGCAGGCCCAGAGTGACTTCAGCAAGGAGAGCTGAATCTCCTGCAGAGCGAGAACATGATCCGGACGGCGCAGTAGTTTGATATCCGGATGACGGCGAATGATGCCAGTCGCAGAGCAAGGCGCGTCCAGAAGAATGCGATCGAACTGATTGCCGTCCCACCACTGTGCAGTTTGTCCGGCGTCGCCGCAGATCACATCCGCCTGAAGTTGCAGGCGTTGCAGATTCTGCTTCACACGCTCAAGTCGGCGGACATCGTTGTCGATCGCAACCAGGCGGCTGAAAGCAAAACCGCTTTCCAGCAAATGGCAGGTCTTGCCTCCAGGTGCTGCGCAGGCATCAAGGATGGCAAGGCCGGGCTGCAACTCCAGAAGTCCGGGAATCAGCTGCGAGGCTTCGTCCTGCACGCTGATGAGCCCCTCCTCGAAACCGGGAAGGGCCGTCACAGGACACGCAGCCTCAAGATAGATACTCGACGCGCAGAGAATACCAGCGCGGGCGGTGATGCCTGCCTCCAGCAAGGCGGCCAGATACGCTGGGCGTGACATTCGACGAAGATTGACGCGCAGGGTCATTGGCGGATGCTCGTTGTTGGCTGCCAGCAGCGCCCGCCAATGCTCGGGCCATGCGGCTTTCATGCGGCTGACGAACCATTGTGGGTGTGCGAAACGACCCGGTTCCATGAGCAGTGCTCGCGAGGCTATCTCATCCTTGTCTCGCAGATAGGATCTCAGGATGGCATTCACAAATCCTTTTGCCCATTGCTTCTTCAGCACCAGTGTCGCCGCGACTGTCTCGTTTACGACGGCATATTCCGGCACCCTGAGATAGTGAAGCTGATAGAGCCCGGTCAGCAGCAAGCAGCGCACGTCGAGGTCTTTCGGCTTCAGCGGCTTCTCCAGAAGCTGAGCCAGCATGGCATCCAGCTGGAAGTACCACCGGCAGGTTCCGAAGCAAATTTCCTGCAGAAGGGGAAACTCCTGCGCATCGACAGACGGCCTTTCCAGCAATGTAGCAAGCGAGCCTTGCTGCTGAAGAAGTTTGCTCAGGATGGTGGCGGCCAGTGCTCGCAGCTGCCCGGGCTTCATGGCGCCGATACAGCGCTGGCGTCAAAACGGGAGCCTATTGTGAAGAAGTCCTTGCGGGCGTTCACGAATTCTCGCATCGACACCGGATTTTTACCTGGTAACTGGATGACTGTTATGTTCAGCACAGACTCTCCACAGGCCACTTGAAGCCCCTCTTTGTCTGCCTGAATGATTGCGCCAGCGATTTCTGGAGGCCGGGCTGCCAGAACTGTTGCTTTGAGGAATCGGATCCGCTCACCTTTGTATTCACTGTATGCAGGATTGCGGCCGACGCCGCCGCGAATCTGTCTATGAACTGCATGGGCATCGGCTTGCCAATCCACCAGAGCCTCGGACTTCTCAAGCTTGGCCGCATAGGTGCTGGCTGAGTGGTCCTGGGCCTGTGCATGCGCAATCAAATGCTCAATGTTGCCCAGGGCTTCAAGCAGCGCGCTGATCCCTGCACCTTCGAGTTTGAGTTCCAGGCTGTGCCGATCATCGTCTTCAAGAATCTCGACCTCCGCCTTGCAAAGCATGGCACCAGTGTCCAGACCCTTCTCCATCTGCATGATAGTCACGCCAGTGCGAGTGTCGCCAGCCATCAATGCGCGCTCAATCGGGGCCGCGCCTCTCCAGCGCGGCAGCAGCGAAGCGTGAACGTTGATGCAGCCAAGGCGAGGGGTGTCGAGAATTCCCTGCGGCAGGATCAACCCATACGCTACAACTACCATGAGGTCGGCACCCAGACAGGCCAATGCTTCTTGCTCGCTCTCAGCGCGCAGGCTTACTGGCTGTAACACGGGAATACCATTCGCAAGTGCCACTTGCTTGACCGCACTTGCCTGCAGTTGCTTGCCCCGGCCTGCCGGCCGATCTGGCTGTGTGTAGACGCCAACAATTTCATGTGGGGAGCTCAGAAGCGCCTCCAGAATGTGCGCAGCGAAAGAGGGTGTCCCCGCGAATACGATTCTCAATGCAGTCATTCAAGTTCCCAAATCGGGGGGTTCTGTGCGAGTCGTGAAAGAAAGCAGCACGCGGATAATCAAGCAGATTCCTTGTGCGCCAGCTCGAGCTTCTTGCGAATTCGCTCGCGCTTGAGCGTGCTCAGGTAATCGACAAACAATTTGCCGTTGAGGTGGTCCAATTCGTGCTGAATGCAGGTTGCCAGCAGCCCGTCGGTTTCCATGACCAAAGGCTCTCCAGATCGGTCAAGCGCAGTGATCCGCACCATTCGAGGCCTCGAGACCGTTTCATAAAAACCGGGAACTGAAAGGCAGCCTTCATCATAGTCTTCCAGCGTCTGGTCTATAATCTCGATGCGGGGATTGATAAACACGAGAGGGGCATCTTTATTGTCCGATATATCAATCACTATCAGCTGCTTGTGGATATTGACCTGTGTAGCAGCAAGCCCGATTCCTGGCGCGGCGTACATCGTCTCGAACATGTCGTCGATGATTCTCGACAACTCTGGTGTGAAGTCTGTAACGGGCGTAGCTTTCCGACGCAGCCTCAGGTCGGGAAACTCCAGGATATTCAATATGGCCATATGCAACAATTACCAGGAAAGCCCGTAACTTAGGGTAGAAAATTAATTTCAGTACTGTGAACTGCTTCTCGTGATCAGTATACCTTATTGCTAAGATACCGAACCTCGCCCAACAAAGCCGGATTGTAAATATGAACGTGCCAAGACTGAAGAGGCTGATCGTATTCTGCGTGTTTGGCGTTCTTGCCGTGTTTCCCTTCGTTTCTACATATTCACAAATCCTTTCTTTGGCGCCTGGGTCTCCCGATTCCTATGTCGTAAAAGAAGGTGACACACTCTGGGATATAGCATCCATATTTCTAGAGGAGCCCTGGCGCTGGCCCGAAATCTGGCAAGGCAATCCAGCGGTGCAGGATCCTGATCTCATCTACCCGGGAGATATTCTGCGCCTTGTGACCTCAGCAAACGGACCTCGCATCGTCATGGAAAGAGGAGACCGTCAGACTGTAAGACTGAGCCCGACAGTACGTGAAACCCCGCTTTTGAACCCTATTCCCGTGATTCCGCGCCAGGCACTGGAGGGCTTCCTGATCGAGAATCGCATTGTCGAGACGGAAAGCTTTGAAGAGTCGGCGTACATACTTTCCAGCGCATCTGGAAATTTGATTATGGGTGCCGGTCACGAAGTGATTGTCGGAGGTGAATGGGCAAGCGATGCGACTGGTTATGAAATTTTCCGGCTCGGCGCCACCTATGTGGGTGCAGAGGGCGAAGTCCTTGGTCAGGAAGCCATCAAGCTCGGCGCGCTGAACGTAGTGTCTGACGAGGGAGAAGGACTCAAGCGAGCACTGATCGTTCAGAGCAGTGAAGAACTCAAGGCGGGTGACCGCTTGCTGCCACAGGAAACGGCCCGGATAAACCTTGACTACTTTCCGACGACTCCGGACACAGCGCTGCAAGGGAGCATCATCGGCCTGCTCAACAACGAGAGCCAGGCTGCGCAATTCGAATCGACGGTGCTCAATCTTGGCGGAAATGATGGACTCGCTGAAGGCGATGTACTATCAATTTTCCGCGAAGGAGACCAAGTTCAAGACCCCGTCACGCGCAAGGATGTCCGTCTGCCGTCGACGGAGATCGGCATGCTTCTGGTCTATAGTGTGTTCGACCGAATGAGCTATGGCGTCATCCTGTCGCTGACTCAACCTTCCTCAGTTGGAGATACCATCCGCACTCCCTGAGCATGACCCGCCAAATCCTTTGGATCATGGAAGATCAAAGAGAATGAACGACTCCGAATTGCTTGACTGGCTGACGCTGTTTCATGCAGAAAACATCTCTGTTGCGTTGCTGCGCAAGCTGATGCTGGATCGAAACCTTCCGGGAACGAGCGTTGCTTTTTCGCAAGGTTCTCCGGCGAATCTGGAAGAAATTGCATCGCTCATCTCAGAGGCCATGAGCTCCGCAGAAGCACGATGGCTCGCAGAGGCTTCTATTTCATGTCCCCGTTGTCTGACAATACAATCATCACGCTAAGAGATTCGACGTATCCTCCCCTGCTGCGCGAGATCGCGGACCCCCCTCCTCTTCTGTTTGTGCGTGGAAACGCCAGAGCTCTTTCGATTCCTCAGATCGCGATCGTGGGTAGCCGGCGCTGCAGTGTTGATGGGCGGGAGATTACAGACTTGTTCGCAACAGGGATCGTCCGGCAGGGACTGGGAGTTTGCAGTGGTCTCGCTACAGGCATCGATACGGCAGCACACAAGGCGACTGTAGATAGTGGCGGAATTACCGTGAGCGTAGTCGGGACCGGAGTTGACCACATATATCCAAGGAGCAACGCGCACCTTGCCTCAAGAATTCTCGAGAGTGGCGCGCTGGTCTCAGAGTTTCCGCTGGGTTACCGTGCGCTGCCAGCCAATTTCCCGCGCCGAAATCGCATCATCAGCGGATTGAGCATCGGCGTCGTCGTTGTCGAGGCTGCTCTGCAAAGCGGATCTCTCATCACGGCCAGAATGGCGATGGAGCAGAACCGCGAGGTCTTTGCGGTCCCAGGCTCCATACGCAACCCGCTCAGCAGGGGCTGTCACAAGTTGATCAGAGAGGGGGCGACTTTGGCGGAAACGCCTCAGGATCTATGGAATCAACTGGACGGGCTACTGACACTTGCGCTGGAGCCTGGCGTCCCCGACCTCAAGAGCTCAAGAAGTACAGCCAGCTCGAAAGTCGCAGTGATGGCGCCTACTGTGAATCAGCAAAAAATCATTGAGGCCATGGGATTTGATCCGATTTCATTTGACAGTATTGCTGCTCGGACACACCTGAGCGTCTTTGACCTGCAAACTGAACTCCTGTCCCTGGAGCTCGCAGGAGCGATAACCGTGGTATCCGGGCGCTATACCTTGCACCGGCAGGCGCCCTTGCAAGGCTAATGAGAGTCCTGTAATTTCACCCGCTCTATTTTTGTGTGGAGAGATGCAGAATGTCCCGACCTTTTGTTGCGATTCTCATGGGTTCTGAGTCAGACCTTCCTGTCATGCAGGGAGCCAGTGATGTTCTGGGGATCCTTGGTGTCCAATGCGAAATGAAAATTACGTCTGCTCACCGCACACCAGCGGCCACTCAGCAGTATATAAGTGATGCCGAAGCAAGAGGCTGCGGGGTATTCATCGCCGGCGCCGGACTTGCAGCTCACTTGGCCGGGGCTGTCGCGGCCCACACCTTGAAGCCAGTGATCGGCGTGCCAATTGATTCCGGCCCGATGCAGGGCATGGACTCCCTGTTGTCTACGGTGCAGATGCCCGCTGGAATTCCCGTAGCCACTGTCGCAATTGGCAAGACAGGCGCCAGGAATGCAGGCTATCTCGCTGCTCAGATTCTTGCATTGCAGGATTCTGATCTCGCAAAACGAGTTCGTTCAGAGCGAGAGCAGAAAGCGGCAAATGTCCAAGCGCAGGATCGTGCGCTGCAGGACTCACGCAAGTAGCACTCTGGAACGATACTGTGCAATCCGGTCAGTGGAAAATTCGTCAGGCTGCATTGCAGTTGCTGGATGGCAGGGTACTGGCCTACCCTGCCGATGCAATCTGGATGCTGGGTTGTGATCCTGAAAATGAAGCGGCTACACATCGATTGGTGGCAATAAAAAGGCAACGGGTTGAAGAGGGACTTGTTATCGTAGCGGCCACCGTTTCGCAGATCGAACACCTGCTCGAAGGGCTAACCAGGAAACAGCGCAAGCAACTGATAGCGAGCTGGCCTGGCCCGACAACCTGGTTGATTCCAGACATCGATGACCAAGTACCTTCTTGGATAAAAGGCCGATATGAGAGCGTTGCCGTGAGAGTAACAGCTCACCCAATAGAGGCTGCCCTGTGTAAATCCCTTGGAGGCCCTGTGGTCTCTACCTCTGCCAATCGCAATAATCAGCCTCCTGTCAGAAATGCCCTGCAAATCGTCAAGCATCTTGGCAAGGACATTGATGGGATACTGCACGGGAGCCTGGGTTGCCAGAAAAGTCCCTTCACAATTATCGATGCGCTGACGGGCAAGGTATTGCGATAAACGCCGGCGCACCAATTTACGACGAAAAGGAGTTGCCAATGCCGAGCAATCCGATGGAATCAGTGACGATCAGTGCGGTGAAAGACTATCTGCTCGGACTGCAGGATCGCATCTGCAGCAAGTTGGAGTCGATTGACGGAAAAGCAAAATTCATCACTGACGCGTGGGAGCGCGATGAGGGAGGCAGCGGGCGCAGTCGAGTAATCACCCATGGAGCAGTCTTTGAAAAAGGAGGCGTCAATTTTTCTCACGTTTTCGGATCGAGACTTCCACCTTCAGCATCTGCGACACGCCCGGAGCTGGCAGGACGGTCATTTCAGGCGATGGGCGTCTCTCTGGTCATTCATCCGGACAACCCCTTTGTGCCTACATCGCATGCAAATTTCAGGTTTTTCGTCGCTGAGAAGGAAGGCGAAGAGCCCGTGTGGTGGTTTGGCGGCGGTTACGATCTGACTCCCTATTATGGATTTGACGACGATTGCAGGCATTGGCACAGAACAGCCAGGGATGCCTGCTCGCCTTTCGGACCCGATCTCTATCCGCGCTTCAAGAAAGAGTGTGATGAGTATTTCTTCTTGAAGCATCGAGCGGAGCCTCGAGGGATCGGAGGTCTCTTTTTCGACGACTTCAATGAGCCGGGGTTCGCGAGCAGCTTCGCCATGGCCCAGGCGTTGGGCGACAGCTATCTTGAAGCGTATTGTCCCATCGTTGAGCGCCGTCGTGCGACTCCCTATTCCGACCACCACAAGCACTTCCAGGCCTATCGTCGTGGCCGCTATGTGGAATTCAATCTTGTCTATGACAGAGGCACACTGTTCGGACTGCAATCAGGAGTAGGTCGAATTGAGTCCATCCTGATGTCACTGCCGCCAGTGGTTCGTTGGGATTACAACTGGAAGCCTGAGCCTGGATCAGAAGAGGCAAAACTTTACAGTGACTATCTCCGCTTTCGCGATTGGGCTTAAGGAGCTTCTCGTGGATCGTTATGCAGTATTCGGGCACCCCATCAGCCATAGCCGATCGCCATGGATACACTCGCACTTTGCCCAACAAACCGGTCAACCGGTGCGATACACGGCTGTAGATGTCAATCCGGAGAGCTTTGAGTCTGCGGTGCTGGAATTTTTCGCGCATGGCGGACGCGGCCTGAACATCACAGTCCCATTCAAAGAGCGGGCGTCCGCCATGGCTGAGATTCGCAGCACAGAGGTGGCGATATCCGGAGCTGCCAATACCTTGTACCTGAACTCACGGGGCGCACTTTGCGCTGAGAATACCGATGGACATGGGCTGTTGACGGATCTTCAAGAAAACCATGGTGCGGTGCTGGGCAATGCACGGATTCTTCTACTGGGTGCGGGAGGTGCCGTTCGAGGCGTGCTGCCTGCGCTGCTCGCACAATCTCCGTGCCAGATATGCATTCTCAATCGCAGCCCAGACAAGGCGCGACTTCTGGCGGAACAGTTCAATGGAGAGATAGAAGTAAAGGCAATCAATCCCGAGTCTCGGCAAAGCAGCGGGTTCGACTTCATCATCAACGGCACTTCAGCCGGGCTTGGTGGCGAAGTACCTCGTGTTCCTGAGGGTGCGTTGACCAAGGACACCTGGTGCTACGACATGATGTACGGTCGCGGCGAGACAGCGTTTCAGAAGTGGGCCCGCCTCGCAGGTGCGCGAAAGTCGCTTGATGGTGCAGGCATGCTGGTGGAACAAGCCGCCAGGGCTTTCGCAATCTGGCGTGGCTCCAAACCGCAGACAGAAGCGGTGATCGCTCTGTTGCGCAAGGAGCTCTCCGCTCCTTGATCTTCAAGGCGTTGCCATATGGCGATTTTTCAATTCGACATATTTGCCTGCGGAATAGATGAAGTATTGAAGCTCGGAGTCTTTCAGCTTTCTGATTTGCTTCACCGGTGAGCCCACATAGAGGTAGCCGCTTTCAAGTCTCTTCCCCGGTGGCACAAGACTTCCACCTCCCACAACCACGTCCGGTTCCACAATGGCCCCGTCCATGATGATTGCCCCCATACCGATCAGTACGCGATCGCCAATTGTGCAGCCATGCAGCATGACTTTGTGCCCCACGGTGACATCGTTTCCTATGGTGGTAGCAAATCCGCCAGGGTTGAAGGGGCCATCGTGAGTGACGTGAATGACAGTCCCGTCCTGGACGTTGGTACGCTCTCCAATTGCTATGAAATGAATATCGCCTCGAATGACTGACAATGGCCAGATTGAAGTGTCTTCACCAATACTTACCTGACCAATGACCAGGGCTGTGGAGTCCACGTATGCTGAGGCAGCCACGGTTGGAGTGAATGATTCGAAATTGCGCAGGGTCATCGGTATGCCTCTTTGGTTGTTAAATCTGAACTGACATTTGTGGGCCTTGAAGTACTATAGGGCCGAAATTCCCCTGAAAACAAAAGTGCTGTCCGAAGGACTCACGAAAACACCCATTTGCATTGAGGACGACATGACAAACAACCCGCTACTGCAATTCTCGACGTTGCCAGACTTTGATTCGATTCAAGCCTCGCACATCGAGCCGGCTGTGGAAAAGGTTCTGGCCGAGAACAGGGCGCAGTTGCAGGACATTTTGAAAAATGGCGTGATTGCATCGCATCCGGACTGGCGAAGCCTGATGTTACCCCTGGATGACATGGATGATCGCCTCAACAAAGTCTGGTCCACAGCAAGCCATCTCAATGCGGTAAAGAATACACCTGAGATTCGTGCCGCTTACAACAAGTGCCAACCAATGATAACGGCCTACTATACAGAGTTGGGCCAGAACCGGGACTTGTGCAATGCAGTGAAAAGACTTTCTCAAAACGCGCAACAGTTGGCTCTGGATAACTCGCAACGCAAGATCCTGCGCGATTACCTGCTGGAGTTTCGTTTGGCAGGTGTCGATTTGAGTGATGAAAAGAAACATCGCTTTGCAGAAATTGAGTCCAGGCTGAGCAGCCTTTCAACCACGTTCAGCAACAATGTTCTCGACGCTACTGCCGCATGGACATTGCTGGTCACTGACCAGTCCGAGCTTGCGGGAATTCCCGAGACGGCCATTCAGCTTGCTGCCGATCTTGCAACAAAGCGAAACCTGTCTGGCTACCTGCTTACCCTGGACGCCCCTTGCTACATCGCAGTGATGACGAATGCAGACAATCGCTTACTTCGGGAGAAAATCTATTCCGCCTATGTAACCCGGGCCTCGGATCAGGGTGGGCATGATCTTTCATTCGATAACAAGGCCACTATCAATGCCATCCTGTCGTGCCGCTCAGAACTGGCTGATTTGCTCGGGTATCAAAACTATGCAGAGGTCTCGGTGGCCCGGAAGATGGCGAAATCGGTGTCGCGTGTGAATGAGTTTCTAAAGGATCTTGCCGAACTGGCTGTCCCGGCAGCAAGAAGAGAGTATGAAGAACTCCAGAAATTCGCGCACAACCACTATGGCATCAAGGAGCTGAACGCCTGGGATGTAGCGTATTACAGTGAGAAGCTGCGCAAGCACAGTTTTGATGTCTCACAAGAAGAGTTGCGTCCGTACTTTCCGTTGCCAAAAGTGCAGGAAGGTCTCTTCGAAATCGCCCGCAGACTCTATAGCGTGGAAATCGAGCCCAACATTTCCATGAGTGTCTGGGATGAAAGTGTCGAAGCCTTCGACATAAAGCGAAATGGAAAGACAGTTGCCCGCTTCTTCTTTGATGTGTTCACGCGAGAAGGGAAGAAATCCGGGGCCTGGATGGCTGAGTGTCGGTCTCGACGACAATTGCCCGATGGAGGCATGCAGATACCCGTTGCGTACTTGATCTGCAACTACGCGCCCGGCACTGTGGGCAAGCCGGCCTTGCTTACCCACAATGAAGTGACAACATTGTTTCATGAGTTCGGGCACGGCCTGCATCACATGCTGACTACAGAGTGTCATTTGCGAAGTTCCGGAATCAATGGAGTGGCTTGGGATGCAGTAGAACTGCCCAGTCAGCTGATGGAAAACTGGTGCTGGGAGCCGGAAGCGATTGGGTTGATATCCGGTCACCACCAATCTGGAGAAAGCTTGCCGGCCAGTCTCCTTGGGAAGTTGCTTGCTGCAAGAAATTTTCAAGCGGGAATGAAAACCGTACGTCAGTTGGAGTTCGCAATGTTCGATTTCGAGCTGCACCAGGCGGGCATGCCTATAGAGAGCGATGCTGTAAATCGTGTCATGTACAGTGTGCGAGCATTGACTTCTGCTTACAAAGTGCCGGAATTCAATCGCTTCCAGAACAGTTTTTCCCACATTTTTGCGGGGGGATATGCTGCGGGGTATTACAGCTACAAATGGGCGGAAGTCTTGTCTGCGGATGTGTTTTCGAGATTTAGCGACACTGGGGTGTTCAATGCAGCGACGGGTAAGCACTTCCTGAACACCCTGCTTTCGCGGGGAGGGGGGGGCGATCCACTTGAACTCTTCACCGAATTCATGGGGCGGGAGCCTCAAATAGAAGCGCTGCTCAGGCAGGATGGACTGCTGAGTTTAAGAAATGGCTTATGCGACTAAAGCACTTGATCTATATGTAAAAGTGTTGTCGATTTCGACCCAATTCGTGATGGCAATTTAAAAATAAGTTTTTTATAATGCCCGCGCTTTCATTACTCCCGCGTGATCTTGAGCTGGATCAACACTGCGCTTGGCATTTTCCAAGTAGAATCCCGCTCGCGGAATACGGTACCGATCGAATAATCCTGTCCGAAATCCACACAGATGGAAGCTGAGTCAAAACAATAAAGATTCAGCGGGCTCGGATCCAATCGTCGCTGTGATGTTGGTAATTGGCTCCGGTCGAGAGTCATTTAATAAAAGTACATACTTTAACAATCTGCCTTTTAATCAATGGAGACACGGCGAATGTTGCCTAAAGCAAAGCTGTGGTTAGTCCTGACTGGTATCGCAACAAGCTTGCTGAGTGCCAACCTTCAGGCGGCCTGGGAATTGAACATGACCCAAGGCGTAACCCAAATCAGTAGAGACACATACGACCTGCACATGCAGATACTTTGGTGGTGTGTTGGAATTGGGGTAGTTGTATTCGGCGCAATGCTCTGGTCAATCATCTATCACCGCAAGTCCAAAGGGGCGGTAGCTGCAACTTTCCACGAAAGCACCAAGGTAGAAATTGCCTGGACCATCATTCCGTTCGTGATTCTCATCGTGATGGCCGTTCCTGCCACGCGCGTGCTGACAGAAGCCTACGATGCAACAGAGTCAGAAATCGACATTCAGGTCACTGGTTATCAGTGGCGCTGGGAGTACACGTATATTCGCGAGAACACCGACGAAGAAGAAGTCAGCTTTTACAGCATACTGAGCACTCCCAGAGAGCAGATTAACAACCAGATGGAGAAGGATGAAACCTATCTTCTGGATGTTGACAACCCCATGGTTATTCCAATCAACACCAAGGTTCGGT